>JAIRYC010000019.1 GCA_031267965.1 Oscillospiraceae bacterium
TCGACTGGGGCAGGATAGGTCCCAAAAAGAAAATGTTCATCGCTGCTCTTAATCCCGATAAGCTCCTTCTTCTTCTCTTTTCACAAAAGTAATTGCTGTTGCCCCTGGCGGCGCAAGCCGTTTTCGTGTGCGCCTTGCGTAGTCTAACCTGCTAAACCGCCACGGTCCAACCAAACGTATCCGGGGTTCTGCCCCACTGAATCCCTGTCAGCGTATCATACAGCCGCTGTGAAAGCGCGCCGATTTTGCCTCCGTTGATGTTCATCGTCTTGTTACCCCAGCGCAGCTCACCCACAGGCGAGATGACAGCCGCTGTCCCGGAGCCGAATACCTCGTTCAGCTTGCCTGTATCGTATGCCTCGGCAACTTCCTGAATCGGAAGCGCGCGTTCTTCAACAGGCACGCCCCAAGATTTGAGGATATCAATGCAGCTCATGCGCGTTACGCCGCCTAAAATGCTGCCCGAGAGCGCCGGTGTTACAATCTTACCGTCAATGACGAAGAACACGTTCATTGTGCCGACTTCTTCTATATACTTGCGCTCCACGCCGTCCAGCCACAGCACCTGCGTATAGCCGAGTTTTTCCGCCTCGTCCTGCGCCTTGAGGGAGGACGCATAGTTGCCGCCTGTTTTGGTAAAACCCATGCCACCCTTAACTGCGCGGACGTAGGTGTTTTCAACATAGATTTTAACCGGGTTCAATCCCTCGGGATAATACGCGCCCACCGGTGAGAGGATAACCGCAAAAATAAGGTGCTTGCCCGGGTGCACGCCCACATGCGGGTCAACGGCAAAGACATATGGGCGAATGTAAAGGCTCGTTCCCTCCGCCGTGGGAATCCAATCCTCGTCAACCTTCACAAGCTCCTTGATTGCCTGAACGGCGAAGTCTTCATCAATTTGAGGAATGCACAGGCGTTCGTTGCTCAGGTTCAGGCGCGCCAGGTTGCGGTCCGGGCGGAAGAGCTGAATTTTGCCCCCTGCTGTGCGGTATGCCTTCAGGCCCTCAAAAACCTCCTGACCATAGTGCAGGCACATGGCGGCAGGATCCAGAGCAATTGGGCCATAGGGAACGATGCGCGGGCTATGCCAGCCGGAACCTTCCGGGAAAAGGCGCGTTATGTCACCGAGCAGAATGTTACTGCCCCATGCGGCGCCGAGAACGTCTGCCAGCGGGCGCTGCCCGCCCTCGTCGTAGTTCATGAGAAACATGTGGTCGGTGTAATAGTTGCCAAAGCCCAGCTTGCTTTGGTCGGCGGGCTTTGCTTTGGGGCTTGTTGTGCGTTGAATGGTGATGCTCATGGGATTTTCGCTCACTTTCTGTTTTTTTGCTATGGGCTTGACAAACAGCGCGGAATGGTATATAAATAAACACGGCCCGGCAAAGCCGAAATGATGCAAGCTGTGACCACAAGGATCAGGAAAGTTACCATTAAAGCATTCCATGCGAACAGCCTCCTCTCCATGAGGATCGTGGGCTGGATAAACCGCTTGAGAACACGCCGTTTGCCGGAATGCTTTGCACTCAGCAAAACCATGTAGACCAGATTATAGCATATTTTGCTGACAAACACAAGAGCACTAAGGAATGCCAAAAGTCTTTACGGTTCGTCAATTGTTGGCGGTGGGGCGGGGGACTTTTTGTGTAAATAAAATAAGGTCTATTTCATCGTCTTCTACGACCTCGTATTCTTCATATACGCTTTTGAGCAGAGTAGTATCTTCATCAAACCATGCGCGCTCAAGGTGTGCACCGATTAAGTCTGCGTCCTTAAGTTACGCTCTTGCCCAATTAACATCGGTAAAATGTGCACCTTCAAAATCCATTCCCGCCAAAACTGCTTCGTGCAAATCATATTGCAAATACTCTTCTTTATAGAGATTTTTTTGAGAATTGAATCACACTTCATTCACAATATTCGGCATGATGTGACTCTTATAAAGGAAATGTGCACAATTTGCAATCGCGCGTTTAATATGATATAATGTTATTCTAACTTAGCTACAAAGGATCGTCTGTCATGTCAAAAGTACTGCCCATTCTGCCCTGCCCAAACAAAGTGCGTTATACCGGCGGCACAATAACACCTGCCGCAATTAATCCCGAAGCCGCACCCGTCACAGTAGACAGCGCGTTGCCCAAAGAGGGCTATCGCTTGACGATATCACAAAGCGGTGCGGAAATCAGCGCTGCCGACGCTGCCGGTGAATTCTACGCCAAGCAAAGCCTGCGCCAGTTGATTGCCGGCGATGGTGAAATTCCATGCTGTGTGATTGAGGATGCGCCGCGCTTTCCGCACCGCGGCTTTATGCTTGACGTTGCCCGCCACATGACGGGCATTGAGGACATCAAAAAACTGATTGACGCTATGGCGCTCATGAAGCTGAATGTCTTCCATTGGCACCTGACCGACGACCAGGGCTGGCGCGTGCCCATTGAAAAGTACCCGCGCTTGATTGAGATCGGCAGTGTGCGCAAAGGTTCGCATTTTGGGCACGAGAGCACCCACAGCGAGGAGCCCTATGGTGGTTACTACACGCTTGACGAGCTGCGCGACGTTGTGGCGTACTGCGCTGAGCGGCATATCACTGTTACCCCCGAGCTGGATATTCCCGGACACACAGTCTGCGCGATTGCCGCCTATCCATACCTAAGCTGCCGCGGCGAGCAGCTCGAGGTTGGCACAAAGCAGGGGATATATGACGAAATCCTCTGCGTTGGGCGTAACGAGGTGATGGAATTTGTGTTTGATGTGCTGGACGAGTTCTGCAAAATCTTTCCGGGCGAGTACTTCCATATCGGTGGGGACGAAGCGCCCAAAAAGCGCTGGAAGGAGTGTCCGCACTGCCAGCAGCGCATGAAGGATAAAGGCCTTGCCAATGAGGAGCAGCTGCAAGGCTGGTTCAACAAGCAAGTTGCGGAATTCTTGGCCAAGCGCGGCAAAAAAACCATTGTTTGGAACGAGGGGCTGTATAGCGGTCAAATGGGCGATGAGGTAATTGGTCAGCGCTGGTTTGACCCCTGCAGGGCTGCCATCCGCTTTGCCAACAAAGGTGGCAAGGTGATTATGAGCGATGAGTCCAACAACTACCTCAACTTTCCATATGGTCACATACCGCTCCACAAAACCTATCAATATAACCCGCTGCGTTTGGGCTTGAATAAACGTGGAAAAGCGAATGTTCTTGGCGTGGAAGCGCCTTCCTGGACAGAGCACATACGCGACTTTGATGGCGTTTGCTACATGACCTTCCCGCGGCTTTGCGCTGTGGCGGAAAACGCGTGGTCGCAGAATAAAGATTACAGCGGCTTCCTTACACGCCTGAACGAGCTTATCCCGCAATTGTGTGCGCTGGGAATATACCCCGCGTCACCGCGGGCATGGGACCCTAAAGCAAAGCGCCGCGCTTTTGAACTTAAGGAGCAGGCAAGAGGCGTTTACAGCGCGTATTATCCGATGGAACGCTGAAGACGTAAATAATAAGTGGATTTTACAATGGGTTAAGCATGGCCGCCCGCTGTTTTTATTCATACAAAAACGCAGGGGGCCACGCATACAAGACCTTTTGTTTAAGCAGAAAAATCTGCCGCACGCCGCTTAATAGTTAACCGTAACCGCTTTAGCTTTTACTGATTCACATACTCCGCGCCCCTTGTTTCCAGCACCTTCAGTGAATCCAGTTTAACGCGCAGATACTGTTCGCCATTCTCCTCATATTGCTCCAGAACACCGACCACCTCTAGCCAATCGTCCTCTTTTGGGTAGTCTTTATTCCAGCTAACCTCAAAGCCGGGGTTGGCGTCGGGTCCGCAGCAGCCGGGTCCGTTGCGGACGACGGCATAGTACTTTGCATTGGTTTGCGGTTCATTATAAACAGTAAGATAGCCTTCGTACTTTAAGGTTTTGCCCAAATAGTCCTTGGCGTTCAGGTAGATTTCGTTTGTTTGAGTCACAAACATTTTCTCTTTGATTTCAATCACCTTGCCGTCTGCTTGGGAGGCGCTGGTGCTGGCCGCCGGTGTACTGTTGCCGTTTGTTATGCTCTGGTCAACGGCCGGTTTGCCGTTGCAGCCCGCCAGCAAAAGTGCTGTGCACACCAAAAGCAATGCAGCTGACTTTTTCATGTCGGTTACTCCTTTATTTCAGTTGCGGACTTTTTGATTTTTGGGAAGCCCGTCGTTTTGGTAATCAGCTGCACCAGCCAGAAAATCAGGAACGCGGCAATGTTCACAATCACCACGCTGGCGCCTGTGGGCAGCTCCTTGGCGTAGGATATTACCACGCCCGCAAAAAAGCACACGACTGACACCGCCGCGGAACACAGCGTCACACTGTGCCACTTTTTACAAACGCGCATGGAGGTCAGCGCCGGGAAGATAATCAAGCTGGAGATGAGCAGCGCGCCCATCATGCGCATGCCAAGCACAATGGTAATGGCCGTCAGGAACGCGATAATCATGTTGTAAAGCCCGGTTTTAACGCCCGTTGCCTTCGCGAAGCTTTCATCAAACGTAACGGCGAAAATCTTGCTGTAAAAGAACACGAACAACACCAGCACAATCACCGCGTTGACGATGGACAACGTCACATCATTTTTGTTCATGGCCAAAATGCTGCCAAACATATAATTGCAAACGTCGCGGTTCATGCCGGTGGAGAAGGTGATGACCATCACGCCGATGGCAAGCGAGCTGGTGGAGATGAGCGCAATTGCGGCGTCGCCCTTGATTTTGCTGCTCTCACTGATTCTAAGCAGTAAAAACGCTGCCAACACCACTACAGGAATCGACACCGTCAACGGAGCGGCGTGCAGTGCCGTTGCTACGGCAAGCGTGCCAAAGCCCACGTGCGAAAGCCCGTCGCCAATCATGGAATAGCGCTTGAGCACCAAGCTTACGCCCAGCAGTGCCGCGCAGAGAGACACCAGCAGCCCCACAACCACCGCCCGGCGGATGAAGGTATATTCCGACGTAAGGAACATTTCTTTCAGGATATCAATCATGCCTTTCATCCCCTAAGAAAGATTTGCTGACATCCGATTGCAGGTAATCCCGTGTTATGCCAAAAAAGACCTGCTTATTCTTAAGATGCAGTATGTGGCTTGCATACCTGACCGCGCTTTGTATATCGTGTGACACCATGATGACAGTCAGCCCGGTTTCGCGGTTAATTGTGCTGATTAAACGGTAAAGCTCCTGGGTCACCACAGGGTCAAGCCCGGACACGGGTTCGTCGAGCAGAAGCAGTTTTTTTGTAGCGCACAGCGCACGGGCCAGCAATGCCCGCCGTTGCTGGCCGCCGGAAAGCTCACGGTAGCATTTGTGCCGCAGCTTGCCTATATCCAGCCGCCGAATGTTCTCCTCTGCAACCGCTTTGTCACGGCGGGAGTAGAACGGCAGGATTCCACGTGCGCCAAGCCGCCCGGAGAGGATGACCTCGTACACGCTGGCGGGGAAATCCTTTTGCGCGGCGGTTTGCTGCGGCAGGTAGCCGATTTCGTTCGCCTTTAAGCCGTCACCCATCAGGACGCTGCCCTGCTGAGGGGATTTGAGCCGGAGCAGCCCCTTGATGAGCGTGCTTTTGCCCGAGCCGTTCTCGCCGACGACACAGAGGTAATCGCCGCCGTTGACGGCAAAATTCAAGCCGCTTATAGCGGTTTCGCCGTCGTAGCCAAAGGCGGCGTCCTTGCAGGTAATGAGTGACATATTACCAAAGAGCCTCCTTCAACACATCAACATTTTCGGTCATGATTTCAAGGTAAGTGCGCCCGGCGGCAAAATCCGCCTGCGAGATATTGTGGCAGGCGTGCAACAGCCGGACCTTTGTGCCGGTGGCCTCGCTGATGGTTTCCGCAATCTTTTCGTTGGACATCTCTATATGAAAAATCACCGGAATTTTCTCCGCTTTAATCTTGTCAATTAAAAAGCGAATGGTGCCCGGACTGGCTTCGGTTTCGGACGCACAGCCAGGGAATGCGGCGAAATACGTCAATCCGTATGCCTCCGTAAAATAGCGGAACGGAAAACGGTCGCCAAAGACGAGTGTTTTGCGCACGGCTTTGTCAACAACAGCTTGGAACTTGGCATCCAGCTCATCCAGCTTGGCCAGATAGTTTTTAGTGTTTTGCTTGTAGAGCGCAGTATTTTTTGCGTCAACATCGCAAAGTGCCGCAGAGATTTTCTCCACAATCAGCTTGGCGTTTTGGGGAGATGTCCAAACATGCTCGTCGTATTCATGCTCTTCGGGATCCTCCTCGGGATCCTCCTCAACATCCTGCATCCCATCAACAATTTCTTCCTCAAAGGCTTCCACGCAATCTATGAGTGTGATGATTTTTATTTTCGATTTATCCTCAAAGGAATCCAGAATGCGCTCAACCCAAGCATCCGATTCGCCGCCAACGTAGATGAACACGTCACAGTTTTGGATTTTGGTCATATCCTTTGCTGTTGGCTCAAAGGTGTGGCTTTCGCTGCCGGGCGGCAGCAGCATAGTGATATCCGCTTTATCGTCGGCGATGGCTCGCGTAAAGTCATATGGCGGGAAAATGGTCGTTACAACACTGATTTTGTCACTTTTTTCTGCGGGTGTTTTGCTAAGCTCACAGCCTGCAAAAATTGTGGCGATAAGAAGAAGCACAATTAATATAGCCGGAATTCGTTTCATTTAAATATCTCCTTGTGGGTTATTTTAGATATAAAAAAGCAAGGAAAAGCCAATTCCTACGGCAAACCCTTGCTTGAACGCTTTTAGTTATTCAGCTTTACTTTTAAACCTACAGGAGAGTGGGCGCTTGTATACGCCTTGATAATCCGCAAAATGCCAAGAATCGCAAACAAGGCAAATATCGCGGCGACGCTCAAGGCAATACCTGTGGAAAGCTGTTTTAGCATTGTTTGGACATGCACAAGCTGGATGCAGACCGTGCAACTTCCGTCAGCACCGGTAACGTCGTGCGTATGGTTTGCGTGAGTTGTGATAAACGCAGCGGAAAGGAGCACCGCCGCGGCAAAAACAAAACAAAGCGCCAGTGCGGCAATGCGCACAAACCCAGACCTAGGCTGTGTTTTGGAAAGAAAATGCACGTCAGATTCTCCCTTCTGCACATTTTGCAACCTTTATTCTATCATACCAATTTGCAAAAGTCAATATGCTAAGTATTGGAATTCACGGTGGGTAAGTTCTTATAATAAATGCGACAGGTTTTACCCTGCCGCATTTTTCATTTGTAAATTTTTTATAAAGTGAAAGGAAGTTGTGCCATGACCATACAAGTATGCGAAGAAAAAGCGCTATTTCTCGACGATGCTGCGCCAGACCTACCACGTAACGCAAATGGACGGCGCGTTTTCGCAGCACGCAAACCCCAGCGGCGTGCTCGAATTTCCGCAGCAGCTGGACGACAAGCAAGTCGCGGACGCAAAAGAAAAGTGGAAAAATGAGTACGGAGATATGGGCAAAAGCGGCGTGGCGGTGCTGGGCGGCGGCCT
>JAIRYC010000002.1 GCA_031267965.1 Oscillospiraceae bacterium
ATTTTTGCCTCAAAGATTCCGCAATACTGACGCCGCCACGCCACCGGGATGGTAATATTGGTTACAAAACGCAGTTGCTCCCGCAATTCAGGGCGGATATCTTGATACAGCGGCATAACAACGCGGCAGGCGGCACGTTTTTGCCGCAGCGCTTTTGGCAGGCTGCCTGCAACCTCAGCAAGACCACCGGTTGAGAAAAACGGCTGCGCTTCGGGGGATACAAAAAGAATTTTCATGCTCTACACCTCCACCAGAGTAGATTATACCACAAAAGCCTTAAGGCGGCAAGCGGCAAGCAGACATGTGCACAGCGGTTATTTGCAACATGTAAATAAAGATAACAAAAAGGGTTACAAACGCCGCCCTTACGATCAACTTTGCTTTACAGCCCGAATACGCCTTTTAGCCTATCCGGCGCCTAGTCTGAAAACAGCTTGAGCAAATTACGCCAAACAGAAAGCAACTTTTCAAACAAGCCACTGAAAACAGAATCAACCGTAAACTGCTCCTTCTCCAACGGAGAAAATTTATACAACTCGTCCATCTTCAAATATTGCGGGTATTTTGCGTTATCAAACACGTTGGGGTTATCCGCCCGCAAAAAGTATTCATAAAGCCCGCTGTAGCTGGTTTCCATTTGATGAAACGCATTTTTGATAAACCAAGTCTGCTCCGGCAGAGCAGCGGTCGATGCGTTAATTATTCTATCAGGGCTGATGTGGTTGTGCCCATCGTTAACACGTTGCTTGATGCTTGGCAGCACCTTACACGGCTGAACCCTTGGGCACATAATACGGGCAATTTGCCGCGCCGCTGAGCGTTGTGTTCGCCGCAACGGTAACGCGCTTATCAAGTATCACGTTTTCCAGTACGGCGCCGTCGCCAATGGTTGTGTCCTGCATGATTACGCTGTTACGAACCACTGTGCCCTTACCCAAGCGCACACCTCGGAAAAGCAACGAGCTTTCCGCCGCACCATTGAGGACGCAGCCGTCGGCAATCAGGCAGTTTTTTACGGAAGCATCAAGTCCATAGAGACTTGGCGCTTCATCGCGCACCTTGGTGTAGACCGGGCGCTCCTTGGGGAACAGCAGTCGGCGGCCTCCACTCTGCAAAAGGGCAAGGTTTGCTTTATAATAGGATGGAAGAGAATCAATTGCCGCAAGGAAGTTGGGCAGCTCCCACGCGCGAATATTCAGCTCGCCCAGCCGCTCCTGTACCAAATCGCGCTCAAAGCTAACCACCTTTGCGTCCGCGACACTCTCAAGGTATTCTACAAGCAGATCCTTCTTCATCAGCAAAACGTGCGGCGCCCAAAGCTCGGCGGCAGTATTCCCGCCCGCCGTCACCAAGCATCCGGTGACGCGCCCGGTCGAATCTGACTCCAAAAGCATTGTGTTATTGAGCCTTGGCGGCGTGCCGCGCAGTGTGGCAATGGTGATATCCGCACTTGTTTCGATATGGTACGCGAGCATATCACCAAAGTCCGGATTGCAAATGAGATTGCCGTCCACAAGGAGGACGTGCTCCTTCTCCGCCTCGCGGATAAACCCCAGTATGCCCTTCAACGCCTCTACACGGTTGCGGTAAACCCCGGTGCTATCCGTTGAACTGAATGGCGGAAGCATAAATATGCCCTCGCGCTTGCGGGCTAAATCCCAAGGCTTGCCGTTACCGATGTGATCCATCAGAGAACGGTAGTTGCTCTTTGTTGGCATGAGCACATGGCTTATGCCGGCGTTAACCATAGCGGACAGCACAAAATCAACCACACGGTAACGCCCGCCAAATGGGATGGACCCCATTGTGCGTGAGCCGCTCAGCTCCTGCACAGTGTATTCATAGCTGCTGGCGTAAAGTATGCCAAGCACATTGTTTGCACGCATATTACCGTACCTCCCCGCTTTTTCTGTCCGCGTCAAGCATTTCCTTCGGGGCAACAGACGCGCCCGGCTCCACGGTTACGCCCTTGCCAACGACACACACACCCCAGTCGTCAAGCCGCCCGGCCACACGCATTTCTTCGCTGGAGGCGCCCACGGCTGCGCCCTCGCCTATCATGGCATTCTCCGCTATGATGGCTGTATGCACCCTTGCCCCGCGCTTGACCACCGCGCCCGGCATGAGGATACTATAACGTACGCTCGCGCCCGCTTCAACGGTAACGCCTGAGAACAGCACCGAGTAATCCACCTCACCCGCAACCTCACAGCCCTCGCTGATGAGGCAGTTTTGCGCCTGTGCACACGGGGCAATATATTGCGGCGGCGCCGGGGTGTTTTTGTAATAGATGCGCCACTTAGCGTCGTCCGCCTGAATGTTTACGTTGGGGTTCAGAAGGTCAAGATTTGCCTCCCACAGGCTGTCGATTGTGCCGACGTCCTTCCAGTATCCGCTGTAGCGGTAACCAAACAAGCGCTCGCCGGCGCTGTGCATGGCGGGGATCAAATCATGCCCAAAATCGTTGCCGCTCCCGGGATTGTTTTCATCGGCCATCAGGTATTCGCGGAGCTTATCCCACGTAAATATGTACACGCCCATAGACGCAGTGTTGGTTTTGGGCTTCTTCGGTTTCTCCTCAAACTCAAGGAGGCGCCCGTCCTCGTCCGTGGACATTAACCCAAAACGTGAGGCCTCCTCCCACGATACCTCCAGCATAGCAATGGTGCACGCAGCGTCCTTCTCTTTGTGGAAATCCAGCATTTTGGCGTAGTTCATCTTGTAGATGTGGTCGCCCGAGAGAATGAGCACATACTGCGGATTATAGCGTTCAATGAATGTGATATTCTGATAGATTGCGTTGGCGGTGTTTTTGTACCACGACGTGCCGGCAATCTGCTGGTAGGGCGAAAGGATGTGTACGCCGCCGTCCGCACGGTCCAAATCCCAAGGCTGGCCGTTGCCGAGGTAATCCGCCAGCTCCAGCGGCTGGTATTGCGTGAGCACGCCGACGGTGTCGATGCCGGAGTTGACGCAGTTAGAGAGCGGGAAATCAATAATACGGTACTTGCCGCCATAGGGCACGGCGGGTTTGGCAATAGTTTGGGTGAGCACGCCAAGGCGGCTGCCCTGTCCTCCGGCAAGCAACATAGCAATGCATTCGCGTTTGGGGTTCATGAGTGGTTCCTCCCTTTGTTTTTAGTTGATCGTTCCATTCGGGTGGTTCTTTGCCAAAAAAGTGCTTGCAAAGCTCCGGGGCAATCGGGTTGTTTCGTCAACAGTGGCGTTTCCAATTGTTCAATTGTAAGATTTTTTGCAAACTGAAAGTGTGTACCATCGAGGTGTGCAAATTCAAGGGATGTGTCGTCAAGGCTTGCACGCTACAAAAACATCCGATTCCGGTCATGGCTTATCGCCGCACTCATGTTCAGGTTTATTATTGTACCCGTGTGCAAGCTTTTCAGTATTCTCCCGCACAAAGCTTGAAAGTATCTCAACAAGGACCGGTCTGTCGTGCTCGGAATCAGCGGAACGCCGGGGTTTGCCGAGTCAGGGAGAAAAATGGTGTAAAACCTCAAAAAAGTCCGCCACCGGCAAGTGCCGCAACAACAAACATTAGCATCAGGGGCGGGAACAAACTGCCCGAACCGGGCGCACTGGTTTTATGCTCACATCTTCGCACGCACCACGCCTCCTCCCCTTTTGACAAGCAAAACTATTGCCATTATATCACATCCTTTGACACCATGCAAGCTGTTCAGCACCACGCAGACGCGATTTGTCAATCTGTGTACTGTCATAGAGCACGAGCGCGTTGCATTCCTGCAATAAATCCCGCGCAACGGTGTTTCCCGTGCACTTATCCACCACCGTGCGGTAGACGCAGTTATGGCGGTAATAGTCCCCGCCGCGCTCATAAAAGTATTCGTCCTCAGCCTTGATATGGTAGCTGTGCGGCAGCATTTCGGTCGCGCGCAGTTCGCCATGTAGGTACTCATCTGATGTACCGGTGATAAACTGGAACGTCAACCCTGTGTTGTTCGTCACGCGGTAGTCAATGTAATTATAAAGGATAGACGTACCAACGCCAAACGGCACCTGACGGTTAAAGTCAGGGAATAAGTCAAAGCTGTCGTGATGGTGGTACTCGGTAATATCCATTGGGCTATGGAGGGTCATCCAATGCAACAGGTTTGTAAACTGGCACATACCGCCGCCGACGCCTTTTTCCGCTTTCATGCCGTTAATGGTAAGACCTTCCTTATATCCTTTGGCGCGCGTCGTGCTGCCAACGAGCCTCCAAAATGAGAAGGTTTCGCCCGGGCGGATTAAAATCCCGCAGACTTTTGGCGTCGCAAGCGCAAGATTGACTGCTTTGTTCTCCTGCAGCTGCCAATCTACATTGCCCAGTCTGCGGCGGATGAGCGATTTGTGCCTGTAGACGAGCACGGGAAGCGGCTCACCTTTGGTCAATGCCAGTTGTTGCCTGCTGCCAAGCTCACGTATTTGCCGCAGAAGACGCTCCTTATGCATAGAGATTTGGTAGGTCAACGGGGATATCTCACAGAAAAGCTTCCTCAAGTCACTCTCCTTAATATATGGCGATTAATAAAAATACCACTTTCAGTTTATCAGATAGCTATTTGGAAGTCAAGCGTTTATATTGGCTTGACTTGCTGACACAATGTGACACGAGATGGCACTTTGAGCATATATGCTTTATAGGTTAAAGCGTTTGCCAATATGGTTTGTGGAAAAAATGAGGACTAACACCAGATAGTAACAATTCTGCCGGCACGAGTGGCAATGCTTACTATGGCTGTATCCCTCTATATTCTTCGTCATCGTCCGCAACATAGACGCTGCCCACGGTATCATCACTCAATTTTTCGAGCAGAGTGTTGAATGCGTCACGGTCGGCGCAGGGATGGTTTCCCGATTCCTCGCAAAGCCCGTCAATATTTTCACAAGTGTTGGTGCTGACTGCTATCGTGACGCAGACCTCGCCGGAGGAAACGGTGTTGCCTCTTGACGTGTGTCCGTTTGCCTCGTCTGAGACGTAGTCCGTCTAAACGACCGTTGCCTTGCGAACCTCGCCGCTCTTGCGGCCACACGAAGGTCATGGCGATACGGACACTGATCACAGAATCGCTGGCGGTGCTCATGCGCGGCGAGGCTGACTATAAAGCAATAGAGCGTGAGAAGTTTTACTCACGCCCCTTACTTTTGTATTTTCTCCGATTTCTCACTCAGCAAGCTTTTTCGCCAAAACTTTGCGGTTGAACTCTATTGCTGGCGAATCTGGCTTGAATTCAGCCGCGCACTCATTGTATTCATGCGCATTTTCATATTCACCTAATTCAACGCAGCAAACACAGCACTCAATGTTGGGTATATAGCCCCTGTAATCCCATAGCACAAAGCCCATTGATTCAGTATCAGCTAGCTTTGTGGCTAGACCAAACCACTGAAGGGCTTTCTTGAAATCGCGCGTTTGTTTGTGGTAATAACCAATTTCCGCGCAGATTTCCGGGCGCGGCGCGTCATAAGCAAAGCTCCTGATCAATGAAGCTAGAACCCGTGAAGTGTCTCCAAGCGCGTTGTGGCAAAGCGCCAGGTTGAAA
>JAIRYC010000089.1 GCA_031267965.1 Oscillospiraceae bacterium
AGCAGTCACCCCCGCCAAACAGCAAATTCATTCAGGGAGTTACCATGATTCACGATTACATATACCCCGAATTTGAGGTTGTGCGCAATTACGACAAGTGCGTCGCTTGCCGTGCCTGCGAACGCCAATGTGCAAACGAAGCACACGTGTATAAGCCAAAATATAACAAAATAGTTTGCATCAACGAGAATTGTGTCAACTGTCACCGCTGCGTTACCTTGTGTCCTACGCGCGCTCTTAAAATTGTCCGCAGCGGCGACACCTACAAGCGCAACGCAAACTGGCAAAGCTGGACCGTCAATGAGCTTATACGTCAGGCGGGCAGCGGGGCGGTATTGCTTTCCTCAATGGGCACACCGGAGCCGTATCCAGTCTACTGGGACAAAATCCTCATTAACGCCTCGCAGGTTACCAATCCCTCCATTGACCCATTGCGTGAGCCGATGGAGGTGCGTATGCGGCTTGGCGCGACGTTCGGCACAAAGCCGGAGCGCGACGCCGACGGTCGTCTCAAAACGCAGCTTCCGCCCAGCCTTAACCTCTCCGTGCCCATTATGTTCTCCGCCATGAGCTACGGCTCAATCAGCTATAATGCCCACGCCAGCCTGGCAAAAGCCGCAGAGGAGCTTGGAATTTACTATAACACCGGCGAGGGCGGCCTGCACCGCGACTTTGAAAGATATGGCGCGAACACAATCGTGCAGGTGGCAAGCGGACGTTTTGGCGTGCATCAAGGCTATCTGGATATGGGTGCGGCGATTGAAATAAAAATGGGGCAGGGCGCAAAACCGGGAATTGGCGGTCACTTGCCAGGCAAAAAGATTGTTGAGGACATTTCGCGCACGCGCATGATTCCCGAGGGCACAGACGCAATCAGTCCCGCGCCACACCACGATATTTACTCAATTGAAGATTTGCGTCAGTTGGTTTACTCACTCAAGGAGGCAACGCGTTACCAAAAGCCGGTTATTGTCAAGATTGCCGCCGTGCATAATATTGCGGCGATTGCATCCGGCATTGCGCGTTCCGGCGCGGATATCATTGCGATTGACGGCTTCCGCGGCGGCACGGGCGCGGCCCCAACGCGTATCCGCAACAGCGTGGGGATTCCGATTGAGCTTGCGTTGGCTTCGGTTGACAACCGTCTGCGCGAGGAAAGCATACGCCATCGTGTTGGGCTGGTGGCAGCGGGTAGCATCCGTAACAGCGCGGACGTTGTGAAAGCCGTTGCGCTTGGCGCGGACGCGGTTTATATTGCCACGGGCGCGTTGCTGGCACTAGGCTGCCATTTGTGCCGAAGCTGCCACAGCGGCAAGTGCAATTGGGGCATTGCAACCCAGCGCGCGGATTTGGTCAAGCGGTTGAATCCTGAAATCGGCGCGCAGCGGCTGATCAACCTTGTTACCGCTTGGGAGCGCGAGATTAAGGAAATGATGGGCGGCATGGGCATTAACGCAATTGAGGCGCTGCGCGGCAACAGGGCCATGCTGCGCGGCGTTGGGTTGAACGAGAAAGAGCTTGGGATTCTTGGCATTAAGCATGCGGGAGAGTAGAGCGTCGCTGAATATCTGTTAACAACAAAAAAGTGCACTGCGAGGTAAATATGAAACGAATCTACGTCCGCGAAGAGTGGTGCATCGGCTGCCACCTGTGCGAATACTACTGCGCGTTTGCCAACTCCGGCGAGCGTGACATGTCCGACGCGTTGCGCGGCGTCAAGATCAATCCGCGCATTCAGGTTGAGGATGCCGATGGCGGCGTAACCTACGCCATTTCCTGCCGTCACTGTGAAAGGCCCCGCTGCGTTGAGGGTTGCATAACCGGTGCGCTGACGGTTGAGGACGGCGTTATCCGGCTGGACGAGGAAAAATGCGTTGGCTGCTATACTTGCATCATGCTTTGCCCGTATGGTGCAATCAATCCAAGTGATGCAGGGAAATCCGGGCGCAGCAGGCCAATCCAAAAGTGCGAGCTGTGCCTGAACAACGCGAACGGTGAGCCGGCCTGCGCGGCGCACTGCCCTAACCGCGCCATTATTTTTGAAGAAGGAGGCAGCCCGTGCGGATTGTAATTATCGGTAACAGCACTGCCGCAGTTGGTGCAATCGAGGGTATCCGCGCGGCGGATAGCGCGGCAAATATCGCCGTGATTTCCGCAGAGATGGTGCACACCTACTCTCGCCCACTGATTTCTTATTTACTTGAGGGCAAAACCGATATTGATCGCATGAAGTACCGCCCGGCAGATTTTTATGAGCGCAACAACGTGCAAACGTTCTTTGGCTGCACGGTTACGGCGGTTGACGCGGTGGCTAGGGCGGTTGTGCTTGATAACGGCGAGCATATCGGCTACGATAAACTGCTGCTCGCTGCCGGCTCACGCCCGTTTGTGCCACCGATTGAAGGGCTTTGTGGAACTGAACACTACACATTCCAGTCGCTTGCGGATGCTAAAAGTCTCGAAGCTGCCCTTACGCCTAAAAGCCGCGTGCTGATTATTGGCGCGGGATTGATTGGCTTAAAGTGCGCGGAGGGCATCCACTCCCGCGTTGGCAACATTGCCGTTGCAGAATTTGCGCCGCGCATTCTGCCCAGTATTTTGGATGGGGGTGGGGCGGCGCTGGTGCAGTCTCACTTGGTGGGCAAAGGTTTGACATTCCACCTCGGCAATGCGGTCGCGTCCGTGGACGGGCACACCGCTGCGCTTGCGGACGGCGCACAAGTTCCTTACGACGTGCTCGTTGTTGCTTCGGGCGTTAAGCCAAATATAGAGCTTTTAACAGCGATTGGCGCAAAAGCGGGACGCGCCCTTATCACCGATTCGTGCGGACGCACAAGCTTACCGGATATTTTTGCGGCGGGCGACTGTGCCGAAAGCATTGACTTAACCGACGGCAGGCGCCGAGTGCTGGCAATCCTGCCTAACGCATACCTACAAGGCAGAGCGGCAGGCAAGGCAATGGCGGGACTTGAAGAACCGTTCACCGAGGCAATGCCAGTAAACTCCATAGGGCTGTTTGGGCTGCATATCGGAACGGCGGGCGCAATGCGCTGTGAGCCTGAGACAGATAATAATCCACAGTACAGTGATGTAAACAACTACCGCCGCTTTTTCTTTTCGGATAACCGCCTAACGGGCTTTATCCTCATTGGTGACGTGAACCGCGCAGGCATTTACACGGCGTTGGTTCGTGCCAAGGTACCTATAGATACCATTAACTTTGCCGCGATTGCTGAAAAACCGCAGCTTATGGCATTCTCACCCGCGGCACGTAAACAAATGCTGAACGGAGAAAAAAATGATAGCTGAAACGATCAATGCGGCGGGTATGGAGTTCCAAACACTTAATGAAAGTATTACCAAGGAAAGCGGCAAAGAGCTTATCCTGATGGGGGTGCTGGGCCAGCGCTTCCTTGCGGCGGGACGTAAAGAGGGGAATATTGCCATACATGGCGTGCCGGGCAATGCGCTGGGTGCGTATCTCAACGGTGCGGAGATCACAGTGCTGGGCAACGCACAAGACGCAACCGGAGACACAATGAATGCCGGACGCATTTTTATTCACGGCAGCAGCGGCGACGCTACGGGCTACGCCATGCGTGGCGGCGAAATCTATATAAAAGGTCGCGTTGGGCACCGGGCCGGCATTCACATGAAGGCTTACAAGGATAATATTCCGTATCTGGTCGTTGGCGGCAAGGCAGGCAGCTTTTTGGGCGAGTACCAAGCGGGCGGCGTTATCCTGCTGTTGGGGCTTGGCGCGGAGGACGAATTCCCTGTTGGCTACTACTGTGGAACGGGTATGCACGGCGGCAAAATCTATATCCGCACGGCACACCCTTCCAAAGGACTGCCGCCGCATGTGCGCTTCCGTCCGGCAAACGGCGAGGACAGCGCGGTCATTCGTCCGCTGGTAAAACGCTGGTGTTCATTATTCGGTGTTCCCGAGGAAGACATTTACACACAGCCCTTCCAAGTCCTTGAGCCGGATACCGAAGGCACGGATGTGCAACACTATATCGCAAACAGGTAATTCATTGCCACCTACGGGAGTCTTGATGCTCTATTTCGATTTTTCAGCTGGATTGAACGGAGAAGGTGCGTTGCCGGCAGCTTTGCCGTGCAGCACTGAGTTTTTTATTGTCTGCCGTGCGGCGGAAGTTCTAAGTTTACGCAGCGTTTTCGGTTTTGACCAAAGCACTGTCCTTGAGTGCACAGATATCAACGACAGCGTTCGCTACGCTGCCTTCGAAGGCTACGACTTCATTTCTGCAGTTTTACTAAATGACGGGGCTTTTTTGCCGGATGAGCTTGACCTCTATGTCGCGCCTGGTTACCTTGTGCTGGTTTTACCGGATGCGCCGTCCGAGGCCTCGGAGCGGTTGGCTGCGGCACTGCTCAAGTTTGCCGCAGCACAGACAGAGCACAGTGAGCCAAACATCCTCAAACGTCTTTACTATCTGTTTTGGCAGGGGATTTTGGCGCAGTATTCCGATCTTTTGGAGCGGCTTGAGGACACAATGGAATCGCTCTCAGAGGACATAACCAGCGGCAAGGAACGTAACCCGTTCGCAAGCATTGACCATATGAGCCGCCTGATCTACAGCGCAAAAAAATATCTGCGCGCGCTTTCCTATTTGGGTGCGCAAATGATTATTGACAGCAATGAACTGCTTGATGAAAAGCACAGCAAGCTGTTCAAGGGCATCGAAATCCGCATACAGCGGCTCTATGACTTTGCCGAAAGCCTTTACGCCTTTAGCGACAAGCTGCTGACCATCACCGAGAGCCGAATGAGCATGCGCACGAACGAAACCATGAACAAGTTAACGCTGATCACGCTGTTTTTTGCACCGCTGACTGTCATCACCGGCATTTATGGCATGAATTTCCGCTATATGCCTGAGTTGGAATGGCGCTTTGGCTACCCGATTGCAATTGTGGTGATGGCGCTGGTATGCGTTGCACTGTGGCTGATTGCCAGACGCAAACGGTGGATGTGATTTCTCGTACTGATTCACGAATGTGGTGATGTTTGTGACTGTATATCTGTAAAGGTAAAAGACTTGTCGATTGCTATATTATATCAAGAAATTTCCAGCCTAACCGTGAATTTATCAGCTTCCGTCAGCCTGCTCAGCCACTCCGGCTCTAGCTTAACTGTTTCCATTTCGCCTGGCGAAAAGTGATTGCGCTTTCGCTTTAGCAAAGCTTCACCGTTTTTCTCAAGGATCACCTGTGCGTTTTTGTATATATCCGTCACGCGGAAATACAGCGTAACCGGCTCCGCTTCGTCTGTGCGCACTTTTTGCGGGACGACGTATCGCACGCCGTTGCCTGACTCAATCGGCGCGGAAACACGCGCTTCTCCTGCTTCATGCAGCTTAAGGAAGCTTGCCGCACCGCGCCCCGCAATCTGGCTCTCCACGGTCACGTAGTCTGCCAAATCGTGCACATGCAGCACATTTCCGCACGCAAACATGCCGGGAATTGAAGTTTCGCGGCGATTGTCCACCACAGCGCCGCCCGTCACGGGCGAGATAGCAAGCCCCATTGCGCGCGAAAGCTCATTCTCGGGAATCAGCCCCACAGAAAGCAACAGTGTATCGCATTCAATGAATTCTTCCGTACCCGGAATTGGTTGCAAGCGCCCGTCAACAATGGCAATCGTCACGCCCTCCACGCGCTCTTTTCCGTGGATTTCAGTCACTGTACAGGAAAGTCGAAGCGGTATGCCAAAATCATCCAGACACTGCACAATATTGCGTGTCAGTCCACCGGAAAACGGCATAAGCTCACATACCATCTTCACGGTCGCACCCTCTAGAGTCATGCGGCGCGCCATAATCAAGCCAATATCGCCGCTGCCGAGGATGACCGCCGTCTTGCCAGGCATATATCCGTTGATGTTGACATATTTTTGTGCCGCACCAGCAGTATAAACGCCAGCCGGGCGGGTGCCCGGAATGTTCAGCGCACCGCGCGGACGCTCACGGCAGCCCATCGCCAAAATAACCGCACCCGCCTGGATTTCCTCTATACCATCCGCCGCGCTTAAAACTGTCGCAGCCCGTTTTGGCGTGATATCCAGCACCATTGACGCAAGCCGCACTTCAATACCCGTGCCCGCAAGCAGTTTAACAAAACGGTCAGCGTATTCCGTGCCGCTGAGTGTCTCCTTAAAATATTGAAGCCCAAAACCAGTGTGTATACACTGGCGCAAAATGCCGCCGAGGTCCTTCTCACGTTCAACAATGAGGATATTTTGCACACCCGCCTCATGCGCCGCGAGAGCGGCACCCATGCCTGCAGGCCCGCCGCCGACTATTAACAAATCTACCTTTTTCATGTGTCAAGCCTCCCTGTAAGCAGCTTGGATTCCCCGCCAAATTTGGTGATTTCCGTCAGCGGGACGCCTAGCTCGTCCGCCAGGATTTCCGCGCAGATACTGCCGCAAAACCCACCCTGGCAGCGTCCCATTGTTGGGCGGACACGACGTTTCAGTCCGTCAATATCCACTGCGGGGATAGTTGAGTGCAGCGCGGCAAGGATGTCGCCGCGCGTTACTGTTTCGCAGCGGCACACAATTCTGCCGTAATCAGGGTTCGCTTTGGCGAGCGCCGCCTGTTCTGCTTTTTTCAGTGAAGAAAAAAGCGGCACTGTTTTGCGAATCGGGTCAAAATCATCGCGAGGCGCAGCGCCAAGCCGTTTTGCAATTTCTTCCGCCGCATATTCGCCCACCGCAGGCGCTGCGCTTAGTCCAGGCGATTCAATCCCCGCCGTATGATAAAGCCGCACATTCGCCTTGGAAAACCCGACAACCAAGTCGTGCCCCTTCTCGTGCGCCCGCAGCCCCGCAAAGGACGTGATGATTTCGCGCGAATTCAGGTCAGGGATAGATTTGCGGGCAACCTCAAGTACCTTGTTTAGCACAGCGCTTTGTGTCGCCGTGTCGTCAGGCTCCGTAACCTCCATGGAGGGGCCGATGAGCAGGTTGCCATGCACAGTTTGCGTAACAAGTATGCCTTTGCCAGCCTTAGTTGGGCACTGAAAAAGTACTGAATTGGCTTTATCGTTGGCAATCTTGTCAAACAAATGATATTGCCCGCGGCGCGGCTCAAGCTTTATTGTTTTATCACCGAATAGCATGGCAACTTGGTCAGCGTATGCACCCGCGGCGTTGACCGCAAGCCTTGCGCGTACTGTTTCACCGCTTTTTGCAATGAGCGTCAAGCCGCTTTCGTCGCTTTTCGCTGCAATTACGTCAAAGCCTCGCTTGAACACGGCGCCATTTTGCACAGCATTTTCCGCTGCCGCCAAGGTCAGCTCAAAGGGACAAACAATACCGGCCGTAGGCGCCCAAAGAGCTGCAACGGCTTCATGGCTGATCTGCGGCTCCCTTTCAAAAAGGCGCTCACCATCAATAATTTCCAGCTCCGGAACGCCATTTTTTTGGCCGCGCCCCAGCAGTTCATTCAGCGTTTTGCGCTCCGCTTCGCTAAAGGCTAATACCAGTGAGCCGATGTTTTTATAAGGCACCGCAAGCTCCCGCGCCACCTGTGGCATAAGCGCACAGCCGCGTACATTCAATCGCGCTTTCATGCTGCCGCTGCGCGCGTCAAACCCGGCGTGCACAATAGCACTGTTCGCTTTGCTGGCACCCATGCACAGGTCGTCCGCCTTCTCCAGCAGACAAACGGAAAAACTGCGGCGGGTAAGCTCACGGGCAACATGTGCCCCGGTTACCCCCGCCCCGATTATTGCAACGTCAAACATTGGCATTTCTCCTTAAAAAGCATCAAATTTTAATCGTTGCTTCCGCGTAAATACTTTACCACAGAAAGCCCTGCATTCATGCCGTCATAAACCGCCTTGGCAATTTGCAGCGTACCGCCGACGCAATCCCCCGCCGCATAAAGCCCGGGGATATTCGTTTGACCGTGCGCATCTGCAATGATTGCACTGCCCTGCGTCAGTGCACCGATTTTGCGCGCCAAATCAGCGCTGCCTGCCGCCCCGTAAGCCACAAATACGCCGTCCAGCGATAAATTATCCCTTTGCGTAAAACGCACGCCCTCAAGTCGCTTTTCGCCGAGCAACTCCTTAACAGGCGTGGTAACAACCATCACTTCCGGCGGGAAGTTGGCGCCCGGCTCCTCCCCGTTCGTCAGCAGTGCGACTGATCCCGCCAGAGGGAGTAAATGCAACGCCTCAGCTTTGGCATACTCGCCAAAGCCTAGCACCGCAACTGCTTTTTTGCGGTAGAAAAACGCATCGCACACGGCGCAATAACTCACACCGTGGCCCTCCAAGGCGGAAAGCCCGGGGATATTGGGCGTTTTGCGCGGCGAACCTGCCGCCAAAATAATCGCCCGTGAATGAATCTCCACGTTGCCGGCGGCGCCAATGGTAAAGCCATTGTCAGCCGGAGCAAGTGATACGGCTTCATCCTGAACAAAGGCCGCGCCCAAGCGTGCTGCTTGGGCCTTGCCGTTTGCCGCCAGATTCTTTCCGGAAATTGGTTCCGCAAAGCCATAGTAATTTTCGATTTTTTCAGCTTTGCTGAGCGCA
>JAIRYC010000103.1 GCA_031267965.1 Oscillospiraceae bacterium
CACACAGCGGCAAGCCCACGCTGCCGTCACGCCAGTGGCGGTTGCGGTTCATGGCAATCATCGGCGCGCATTCCGTAATACCATAGCCGTTCACAAGCGATACACCAAGCCCACGGAAAAGCGAATAATACTTCACGTCCAGCTCCGCACCACCGCAGCCTATGCTCTGCAGCCTGCCGCCAAAGTTTTTACGGACACTTGCGAGCAGGATACTTGATGCGTCAATCCCAATTTTTTGTAACCCATTGCTGATTGCCAGCATTGTTTTGAGCAGCTTGGTCTTTTTTTGCTTTGCCGCCGCCCGCCAAAGCTCTGCCGCAATGGATTCAACGACCATTGGCACGCCGAATATGCAGTCAGGCGGATATGCCGTGAGGAAGTATTTCACTCTTTTAACGCTGGGACAAATGGCGCTGCAACTCCCGCCGAGCAACGGCGACAACAACGCCGCTGCAATCCCATAGATGTGGTGCAACGGCAGAATCAGCAGATTCATGCCCTCTTCCCAAAAGCTGCGGGAAGCGGCGCAGACGTTAAAAATTATGTTGCGTGAAGAAAGCATAACGCCTTTGGCACGACCCGTTGTGCCGGAGGTGAAAAATATCGCGGCGGGTGCGTCAACCCCGGGCACAAGCGCTTTGCGGTCAATGCCACCGCGCGAGAATATCGCCGCACCGTGGTCCAACAGCTTGGCAGTTTCATCAAAGCAAAGCTTATCTTTGCAGTGTAAGCTGTTGGCTATATCCGCATAAGCGCTTACGTAAACCAATATGTCCGTGTCCGAAAGCGTGAGCCGCAACTGAAGCTCCTTGACCGGCAAATCCTTATCCACAGCCACGGCGAGTCCGCCGGATAAGATTCCCGCAAAGAAAAACAGAATCCATTCATATGAGGTTGGCCCCATAAGCGCGTAATGCTTGCCTGCCCAGTTCCGTAAGTGCAGCTCCGCTGCAAGGTTATAAACATCGGCAACAAATTGCGCAAACGTGACGGTTACGGATTCTTTTCCGCGCTCATAAACAAACGCGGGTTTTGTTGCATAGCTTTGCTCAATGAACGCCAAAAATTCCGGGAAATCTGAAAGCCAAGGCAGGCGTTCGTTCCACGGATACGGTTTATTGCGCATGGTCAGCTCCTTTCAATCAGGCTATCCGAAAATATCCGCATGTGTGCTCGTCCATGTGAGCGTGAGGACAAGAACATCTTCCTCAATTCGAGTCAATCTGGCTGAATACGGCATTCCTGGTCCCCCCCGCCCAATTTCCTGTTAAGGTATGGCCTTTGTTTTTTGCCTGCGACTAGCGTGTTAACTGTGTTATGCAACGGGAACCTACGCAAGGATAGTATATATACATTGTATTGTACTTCAATTGTCAACTTTTTTCCCGAACCGCCAAGCCCAAACCCGTTCCTCTGCTGCGTGCGAAAACACAGGCGACGCCCCGGCCACAAATTCCGGCAGAGGTTCTGCCGGCACTCCGGCATTCGTTGGGCAAACCTCTTGGCAGATATCGCAACCCCAAAGCACTCCGCTTTGCCTTGCCAGCGCTTCCCTGTCAGCGTCCCTACTCTGTGAACGGAAGGACAGGCATTTTCCTTTGTCCACCTTACCGCCGGCAATCGCATTGGCAGGACAGGCTTGCATGCAACGCTTACAATGCATAACGCACTGTATTTCTTCCCGCGCTCCTTGACTGTGCACAAGCTGTGTGCTGTCAACCGTTGAAACAACCGCGCCCAAAAACACCCAACTGCCCCAACGCGGATGGATAAACAGCGCGTTGCGCCCAATTGTACCCAAGCCGCAAAGCACTGCGGTCGTTTTTTCCGGCACAGGTGAATTATCCGCAAAGGAGACGAACGCATGGCCTGGGTATGCCAAGCGCAGGAGCGCACAAGCTTTTTCCAGCCGCGCAATAACGACTTTATGGTAGTCCGGCACGACGGCAAAGCGCGCCACATTACGCCCTATATAATATTTCTCTGGCAGGAGATACGGAAACACCGCAACCAGCACACTCCGCGCACCCTCCGGCAACCGTGCCGCTTGTTTGCAGGGGAGCAGATGCGGTTCGATATCCGCAAAATCACACACTTCAAAATCCGGGAGGATCTGCCGCAACACGTCGCTGTTCATGGCATGACCTCCTTATCGCATCACGGCGTTATTACTGCGATTTTGCAAAATGTGGTCCGAGTCAACCATCCTCGTGCGTGCGCACATATGTTCGGTTAAAGCGTCTACTGACAACATACATATCCGGCAAAGGAAAAAGGCAATTGGCTATATATTTCCCGCGTTAGCCCCGCCGCGCTGTCCATAAAAAACGCGTCCGCGTGCCCATCCTGAAAGAAAATACAGCATGAATCCTTTTTGTTGCGGGCAAAAATCAGATCCGCTTCATTTTTTCGGCGCAAGCCCGGCGTTTAAAGCTGAAAATATGCCATAAATAGTCGTCGACCTTTATGCCATCTGCAAAAACTGCCAGCCAGCGCGCCTTTAAGGAGAGGATCTCATCCGAACCAGTTATGTGCTCCGGAGTCATTCTGCAGCGCTTCAGCGCCGCCTCAAGCTGGGCATAGACACTCAGTTTCTTTCTGCGCTTCTTTACGCTTTTTTGCCGCGCACCTTACCCTTCGGTTTCAACTCCGGCCGCTCCTCTTGGAACCCACAGTCCGCCCCTAGGCAAAGCGCCAGCGCGCCTTTTTTTTGGAAGAACAATGCCTTGCCGCATTTAGGGCACTTTTCGCCTGCCAACGGCTCGTTCCAAGTAACAAAACCACAGCCCTCGTTGCGCGGCTTCCAGTTTTCGCAGCCAAAAAAGACTCTTCCCTTTTTGCTTGTCCTTTGCAGAACCATGCCTCCGCATTTAGGGCAAGGCGTGCCGGTCTCTACCCTTGGCGGCTTGATTGGCTTTGCGTTGCTGCACTCCGGGTAAGCGGAGCAGGAGAGGAATCGCCCAAATCTGCCGTGCTTGATAATCATCGGCTTGCCGCAAAGCTCACAGATTTGGTCGGTCTTATCTTCCTCCAGCAGGATTTTTACATCCTTCATCTCATCCTTTGCTTTGGCAAGTGTATCCATAAAGCCGCCGTAAAAGCCTTGGAGCATATTCGGGTAGCTTTCCTTGCCAAAAGCAATGTTGTCCAGTTCGTTTTCCATGCCCGCAGTAAATTTTGTGTCCACAATATTCGGGAAGCGGTCCTTGAGCAGACGCGTGCTTACCTCGCCCGCCTCCGTAGGCGAGAGCGCTTTGCTCTGCCGTATCACATAACCGCGCTTTTGGATGGTGCTCATGATGGTAGCGTAGGTGCTCGGTCGCCCAATGCCGTTTTCTTCCAGCGCCTTGATGAGCGTCGCTTCGGTGTAGCGCGCGGGCGGTTCAGTAAAGTGCTGCGCGGGCAGCAGCTCCTTGCATTTTACGTTCTCACCCTCACGGAGCGGCGGAAGCATTTTTCCGCCTTCCCCGTCGCCCTCCGGCAGAGCGTAAAGGCAGGTGAAGCCGTCAAATTTAACGGCGTAACCAGAAGCGTTGAATAGCACATATTTCCCGGCGGACTTGTCGGCAGCGTTTGCCGCGGTAATTTCCGCCTTGATGGTATCCTGCAAGCATTCCGCCATTTGCGAAGCAAGGAAGCGCTTCCAAATCAGCGTATAGAGCTTGAGTTGGTCAAGCGAGAGCGAGCCTTTAACGCTGTCCGGTGTGCGCGTTGGGTCAGTCGGCCGGATTGCCTCATGCCCGTCCTGCGCGTTTGCCCGCGACTTAAACACGCGCGTCTTTGAGGGCAGGTACTTGGCGCCATACTCACCCTTAATAAACCCTGACGCTGCGTCAAGCGCCTCCTGCGAGATGCGCAGGGAGTCTGTACGCATATAAGTGATAAGGCCCGTGCTGCCCTGCCCGTAGAGCGTCACACCCTCATATAGCTCCTGTGCAACGCGCATAGTGCGCTGAGACTGGAAGCCCAGCTTTGCTGAAGCCTCCTGTTGCAACGTGGAGGTGGTGAACGGCGGCGCAGGCGATCTTTTGCGCGTACCTTTTTTAACGGAGCGCACGGCGTATTCGGCGTCAGTAAGCCGGGCAAGGTAATCGTCCGTCTGCTCCTTACTCGTCAGCTTGACCTTGCCGGTTTCGTCCCCGGCAAATGCCGCGGTGAATACCTTTTGGCTGGCGCCGGTCAGCTTTGCATCCAACGACCAGTACTCCTGCGGGATAAACGCGCGGATTTGCTCCTCACGGTCCACAATCATGCGCACGGCAACGGACTGCACGCGCCCCGCCGAAAGCCCACGCCGTATCTTAGACGCAACAAACGGCGAGAGCTTGTAGCCCACAATGCGGTCAAGCAGGCGGCGCCCCTGCTGCGCGTTGACCAAGTCCATATCCAGCGCGCGCGGCTCGCCCATGCCTGCGTTTACGCCGCTTTTGGTAATTTCATTAAATGTTACGCGCTGCTCGGCATCCTCTGGCAGACCAAAGATCTGCGTCAAATGCCATGCAATCGCCTCACCTTCGCGGTCAGGGTCCGTTGCAAGGTAGATTTTCTCCGCCTTTTTAACAAGCTTTTTCAGCTCGGCAACTCGCTTCTCTTTCTCCTCGGGGATCACGTACTTGGGCATAAAGCCCTTCTTCACGTCAATCGCCAGCCCGTCCCCCTTTACGGGCAAATCGCGCACATGTCCATATGACGCGGCAACTTCAAACTCCGCGCCCAGGTATTTTTGGATGGTTTTCGCCTTTGCCGGCGACTCCACGATGACTAATTTCATTGGCGGCTTTCTCCCCGTGATCGAACTTTTGTTTTTTTATGCGGCGCGTTTTGCAGGCAACTAATAATTGCCCGCAAATTAAATGGACAGGGTTCTTGCGTTTGCCGCGTCCCCGGCGGTTGCAAGGATTTGGTTTGCGCCTTCCTTTAACTCCAGCCCATCAAACACAAATATGCCTTGCGCTTCCAGCGTTCTGAACTTCTCGCCGTTGACCGAAAGGGTAACCGACGGGAAGTTCGAGTATACCACCACGCGCTTACGGTGATCCTTTTCCAGCTCACGGATATGCACAAATGGCGGGATTACCGGCGTTTGTGTTGCCGGAGCTTTACCTTCCGCCCCGCCTTTTTCGCTGGATTTTTCTTCTGGCTGCGGTGGCAGTGACGATGGCGCCCAAATTGTCTTGAGCAAAAAGTACCTGTCCTCCGGTATATGCTTTTGCGTGAGCAGAGCACAAGCTTCGCCTTCTTTATAGATCGGCCCAGCACTGAAGACGCTCAGCCAAGGGCGCGTCTGCGGAATATCGCGCACGGCTTGGGCAAAGCCGATATCCGTGCCAAGTGTATTAATCGAAATGCCCAGCGGAAGCTTTGGCTTTTCGGCGCGCAGCCTGTCCAGCGTCTTAAGGTCGTCCTTGCTTTGCAGCGTCACCGACGCCGCATCTGCCGGGAAGTTGCTCATATCACGCACAAAAGCCATTTCGCAATCCGTCAGCAGAATGGGGCGGCTCGGGTCCGCGTGGCGGAGCAGCTCACACATGGCACGAATGGAGCTTTCGCTCTCACCTTCGGCAGAGATGGCCCAGCCGATCACGCAAGGGTGGTTCATTAAGCGGAAAAGCAGCTTCTTCGCCGCGTCCAAGCCGTCCTTGCGGTTCTTATAGTCCTTGAGCGGCGGCACCGCCTGAAAGACCCGAAGCGCCGCCGAATCGCACAGGGCAAAAAACGCGTCCTGTTCCGGCGTGCCGGTGAGTATCAGCGTATCCACACAAAGCTCGCGCAGGATTGCAAATTCCTTCTCGGGCGGTAAGGCTATGCCCGGCACAGGGGTTTTGCGCGTCAGGCCACGGGTCGGCACAGGGTAGCCGTTCCACTTGACGCCCTCTGGCGTAAGCCGCAAATCGCGCACACCAAATGGTACATCAACGGTATCTAGGTGCGTGCCGTCCTGATGCGTTAAAATGGCGCGCAGAGAATAAAGGAACGGGTCAACGGGCGACCAAAGCCGCGGGCGCGGTATGGCAAACTCCGCCGCCGGGACAGAAACGGGCACGGCAATGCGCGGTCCGCCGATTGCAAACGTAATTTTCTGCCCCTCGGTGGGCAACAGCACGGTGGCGTTCACCTTAATTTTTGCGGCGCCATTCTCCCGCATCTCCGTCTGGATATTGACACCACAGCCGCCCTTTGCGTCAAACGAAAAGTGGCTGACCGGCACGGAAATCAGCGTCAGCCCATGCGGGAAGCCGCCGTATAGTGTGCCCTCTTTTGGGAATTTTTGTGCCATATTGTCATCAAGCGCAACGTCCTCCGGCAAGTCAGAATCTTCCCGCGTGCGTTGTGCACTACCGCCCCTAAAGCGAAAGGCGAGCCGCAAAGGCTTTCCGGGTCTGTGGTGGCGGGTCAGCTCAACCGTGTGAACTGTCCCGCTGCGCAGCTTTTCAAGCTCAACGCCGTTTGCAAAAACGCGGCAGTTCGCAGCCGGTGAGTCAATGCGCAAATATAAACGTTCGCCGGGCATACGTTCCGCCCGCAGCGTCTTGCAATACCAATACCGCGCCGGAAAGCCGTCATCCGGCGTATGCGGCAGCTTAACCTCCTGCCAGTGTTTATCGCGGAAGCGCGGCGGACGGCGGTCAACTGTATCGCCGGGCAGATAGAACCACCGTTCGTTAAGCTGTGCGACTGAACGCATGGGTGTTTCTCCTCTCAATTTCGGGTAATTGTTCCTTAAAATCCGTGACAGTTCATATCATCTAGTATAAATATGTCACAAAGCAAACCAAGCAAAGCCGTATTTTTCGACGGCGGTATTATAGGATAACACAAATTGACGGAAAATGCAAATTGGTACTGAGTTTTTGGGATGAAGCTTCCGCGGCTAAAGGCACGATTTAAATATGTCAGTACCGCCATATTTCAATCGCGATCCCTCCTGTTCGAACAAGGCTCACCCTCCGCCATGTTTCATAAGCAGGTTTGATACAAAGTCAGACCGCCGGAATCCCCTTGTTTCAAGGGGATTTTTGGTTTTAGCAGAACAACAGCTGAACTTGTGAGTAGGACTTGAACCCTGCCCGCTTTTTGCTTTGCGTATCCCCGAATGCACCGAATCGCGCAAAATGCGCCGGACAAAACAGAAACGCACCGGATAGATAACCGGTTACACAAACGTTTTTTTACAAAAAAGTCAATAAAAACCGCCGCTTGTGGAAGCGACGGTTTTGTGTTATGCTTTCAGGAGTTCGGAATCCCGAATCATAAATTGGAGGTTGGCGCAGATAAGTGATTATTGGCAAGCACCCCGGAACAGCCTGTATTTATTTGTCTGCCTGTTTTAATATTTGCTTAGATGTGGCAGTCGACAATAACCATATACCAGTTATGATCAAGCGCCGGCTGGATAAACCTTTCATAGTAGCCGGAATCCCATTCCCGTTCGTCTTCCGCTGTCATTGACGATAAGCCCCACCAGCCCATTTCACCCGGCTCATGCCATACCCCGTTGGGCGTGACCACCGCGTAGGTGTTGAAAGCGGTGTTTCGCTCGAAGTATTCTTCCTCGGTCGGATACCTCTCGCGCATGTACTCTTCCTTATACAGTGGGTCTTTCATCGCCTTTTCGTATGGTGCGATTTCCGCCTTTTTCTTTTCGGCCATGGCTCTAAAGTCGATATCCCTTACGTCATGTAAAATTCATAATTGCAATCCATGTGTAAAGAACGAATGTTGTTATTGCGGCGAATGTAATGGTTATTGTATAATAGGACCGACAGGCGCCCTTGGTCCGTCGGACCCACAGGGCAATACCGGCGTCACCGGTCCAGCGGGAGCAACGGGGCCACAGGGGCCTAAAGGAGACCCAGAGCAAGATGCCAGTAGGATTTCCGGATCAGTAATCTGCAAAGCGTTAGTTCCAGACGTAGATTTTACTATAGTTAGAGAGCTATACGACAACTTCCAAGAAAGGTGAGACCCAGACGCATTTTAAAACTACTAATGCTAAACGTAAAGCAGAGTTCGAAACAAAAGGATAAGTCACCTTTCTTTTGATGTTAAATAAATTTAAGCTTCACATTATATTTTTTCATTTCTGGGGCATAATAGAAATAGATTACCGAATTAGGGTGTGCCTGTGGCTGTTTCTAACAATATTACCCTTGAGTCCTCAGTTACAAAATTGAAATCATATATTTCGGATAACTACAGTAAAAAATCACGAACTGACTATTTCCGCATTCTGGATGGCCTAGAGCAATATGGGATTGGCGATAAGCGTGCCCCAGAAGATATCATATCGGCATACTATCAAGATATTACGGGAGCAGTTCCATTTCAATGTGCTACAAGTCACTGGAAAACAGTGAAGGGTAGAGTACTCCTGATGCTTCCGGATATGCTCAATTGCGATGAGCCGAAACTTAGATATATTTACAACAAGCGGATCTACACAGGCTCATTCCTTCCACAGTTGGTATCGTATGAGGAGTGGCAGCGAGAAATTGGGATTTGCAAATCCACAATATTAAATAGAGTCGGCTGCATCTGCGATTTTTTGAGTTTTTTTAGATAATACGGAAACCGTCTGCGCCGAACAGGTGTCTGTTGACCATGTTCTGTCATACTTGCAGAGTAAAGAAAGCGCGTCTTCTCATTCCAAGCGAAATATGTCGTGCGCTATCAAGAGTTTCCTGACAAGTCCATCCGTAGGCGATAAACTGACTTTTGACCCGAATGCCCTATTGAGTGGATTCCATTACAATCCGAACGATACACTAAGCGGGCACAGGGTTCAGGAAATCAAGATTTACTGGCGGTTTGTGGGCTGTCTGAACGATTAGGCGGGCAAGGCTGAAAATTGTACGCAAAAAGATGTTCGCCTCATCGTGGTCGTTGTCGTCGCGGATCTCCTTTACCTTGTCGGCATACTCCTGATTGATTTCCTGTATCGCCATACCCGAGTGAATTCGTTGAGTACGGTATTGACCCGCGCACTCCAGAGGGCGAGGAGCGTGCGAAGGAGTTTAATTACTGACCTGAAAGAGCTTATTAAGGCGGTACAAATCAGCAACGAGCTTGGGTTGTGCCTCGCTTTGCCAAACCGTTGAATTCCGTGCAGTGTGTGCGTTTTATGGGCATTCAACTGGAGGCAATGCTTTCGCTCAAGGGTAATATCATCACAGGCTGCAATTTCCGCCGGACCGCAAGCTGACCATCACACCGCTATGCGCGCCTACCATAAATACTGTGATTACATTGGCGTTGATGTATATTTACGCTGGTTGCTTTGACGCATTGGATATTATGAACAGAATAGAGATTTTTGACCTTATCTCAGCATTCCTATGGAGCCTGATAGGATCGCCGATAAATTTTTGACTGGGTTTGGATATATCAGCGAGGGAGAGCCAAAAACGGAGAAGCAGCGTGCACAAATTCTCAAAGGTTACGGCTACGATAATGCTCGTTGGTATTGCATAAAACATGTCCTAGATTTTGCCGTGCCACTCCCAGTCCGGCGAATCATCATAGAGCAGCGAACCAAAAAAGCTTGGCAAATCCTCTGCCGGTGTGCCACGCAATCTGCCGCCGGCAAGTTTCTGCAGACGTTCCGCGAGCACCTGCACCGCCGCACCTACCGGCGTTTCCGGCGAGTAATGCTCCGTCCCGGCGTAAATATTCCGCACGGCCTCTGCTATCAGCTCGCCAAGCACAACTTTATGGGCTGCCTTGGGGATTTTCCGTTTGTAGAGCAATATACTTCCCAGCGTACCGAGTGTGCCGCGCTCCAAAAACTTGCCCAATATGGTAATTGCCGTTTTGTGTCTGCCAAGCTTTTCCTGTGGGGCGCCAAAATCCGCGCATGCTTCAACGAATTTATCGAAATCATGCGCCGCGCTGCGGATGATGTCTCGCAGCAAGCGGTCAAAAATATCGCGCAAATAATCTTGCGCGGTTATGCCGCCTAGATCCCAAGCAAAGTCATTGACGGTTTCCGTGTGAACATCCAGCATGTCGTCAGCGAAGCTGCAAAAACGCATAGGCGCGGGATAGCCGCACAGCGCGGCGGTGTTGATATCAGTTATTGTATTTCCGGTAGGGGAGGTATAGTGCCCAATATTGTGGATATGCGAATGCCCGGTGAAAATCATGCGTAAGCCATTGTCCGAAAAGGTGTCGCGCACAGTTTCGAAGTCACCGAGCATGTCACGTTTGCTTATTGCCGGAAACAGCGGAAAAGGCGGCAGCAGCGGATGGTGCGTCACGGCAAAGATTGCCTCGCCGGCGGCTTTTGCTTCCGCGATTTGTGCCAATATCCACTCCATCTGTTCTGGGCTGTAGCCACATAGCAAATGCCCGTCCTTCGTTAGGTTTATGCCATTTTCGTCCTTAAAATGTTTCCCATTGGTACTGTCATCCTTTTGCGGATTGTCTCCAAGCAAAGCGTTTTGCGCAGTATCGTTTTTAGGGGGTCGCCCGTTCCCATCATCATTGAGCATTAAAACGCGCAGCCCGGGAGCGATTTGCGCGCAGTATGAGAGTTCATCATAGACCGACAGTGCATCGCTGAAACCGAATTCGTCATAAATACCACGTAGTTCATCGCGGCGCGTCATGCCGGGATGATATTGGCCCGTAACGGTGTACGCCACACCAATTGGCTGACTCTGGGCGATGCGACGTGCATTGGATTGCTGCTCAAAATCGTGCGTGGAGGTGATGAGCAGAACGCGCTTGCCGGCGGCTTGCACACGGCGTAGCTTTTTGACAAGCTCATCGTGGCTTTCACGTTCGCCATCGCAAGTTACATCACCCGCAATGATGAGCACATTGCAGTTTTTGCGTTGCAGAAAAATATCCAGCGCCGCATCAAGAATCGCGCCAGACTCGTTGAGCGTTTTTTGATGATGATCGGTGCGCAGACCGAGGGCTTCGACGTTGTAGTAGTGAGTGTCGGCGATCAGGCAGAAATTAGTGGGCATGGAGCACCTCGTATATAATTGTAAATACTTTAACCATTCTACACAATATGTGCGTAAAAGTCAAGAAAAACAGGGGCACCCGCCACCGGATGCCCGTTACTCGAAAGGATCGTTATTTTATCTATTTGCCACTTTTCTGGCCTCCAGCTTCTCAACCACATCGGCCATGTTGCCCGTTTTGGCCCACAACGCATCTGCCTTTATTTTCCACTGCTCGTAGCCCGACGGCGTTTTGGGGAACTTTTTGTAAAGTGTCTTCAGCGCGCCGCCGCACATGACACCTTTGATTAGATTGCGCAGACTCGGCAAACTGATGTTGCCGCTCAGTGCGCCGCCAATCGTTCTGCATACTAGCTTGACGGCCTCGTTAAATGGAATATCTGCGCTGAATGTGCGATTCGTCAGCGTCAAAAGCTTATCGCTAAACACGATGCTCTTTTTGAATTCATACTCATTTTCTTCCGCACTGCAATCAACCGCATTGACTAAAGTCGCGGTAATGTTTGCGAAGTCAGCGCCTTGAGTCTGCGCATACCGCACATTGAACTCCCACAGCGCATCCTCTGTCGGATACGCGCCGCCGCGCATTGCATTGCCGCAGACGTCGGCCGCAAGCTTTACGCCGACCCAACCAGAGCTAATGCCCTCGCCGCTAAATGGCTTATTCATGCAAGCGGTATCTCCAAGGCAAATAAAGCCATTGTCTACCATAGAATACGGCGCGCGGTGATATGGCGTTACACCACGCTCCCAACGCCCATTTTCGCCATAGCCCTCATACTCCTCATATGGCGGAGCCTTTACAATTGCGCGGAACTCCTCATGGCACTTCATGGCATAATCAAACGAGAGATTGGCGCCTGTGCCAAAAAGAAACCCGTCTGGATCCTCCGTGCCGCCAAGCCACGATTTATACTGTGCGTAACCCGTAGGATAATGAACGCGCCCATCTGGGTATTGCTCACGTATGGGTACATCAGCGGGAAACGGTTTGCCGGGGAACTTTAGCTTAACATAATGTAGAACGACGTAGAACATATCGCGCGGGGTAATCTCAAAGGTTTCCACACGGCTGTTTTTGAGTTTGCGCCGCGCCACAGAAGGGATGCCGGAACAATCCGCAACCAGTCTTGCGGAAATATTAGTGCTTTTACCGTCAATGTTAATGACCGCACCACGAATTTGACCTTCCGCACTGCGAATGAATTCTTCGAACGCAGCATTAAAAAAGAAGCTGACCTTAGCAGTTTCTTCTGCCCAGTTACGAATGCGCTTTAAAAAGGGCTTGAATTTAAGAATGAGGAAAGGATAATCAGCGCGTTTGGGATAGTGGTCGAACGCGGATTTGGTTATGCCATAGTCAAAGTGGCCAACCCACTCTTCATCGCCCGGTTGAGGAACAGGTACACCATATGGCGCAAAGTGCTCAAAGTCCGTGTGAAAGACGCCCAAGCGTTCACCTTGCCGCTCTTCGCTGAGTTTATCAAATACCGCAACAGTGTATCCTTGTTCCGCCATACGCCGCGCGAAAAGGATACCTGCAGTGCCCGCACCGATTACGGCGACGTCATAAGTTGTTTCCATTGCCTGCCTCCAAAATAAAAATGCAACTCGCTTGTGTGAACTTGGAAAAATCCGCACACAAACCGCTCTTTCATAATCTATATGATACAGCAATCAGAATGAGAATGCAAGCGCTTTTTCGAAAAAAGAGATTTTAATTTTTTTGTTGTGGTATGGTTGAAAAATAGCGATGGTTGACACATTGATGGAAAAGCGGTAAAATAAACATATTATTTGTAAAATGGGGTTGTAGTGTCAAAAAATCTGTTTGCCGCACTGATCGGTTGTCCTAATGTAGGTAAAAGCTCAATACTCAACCGCCTGTTGGGGCGTAAGCTAGCGATTGTTTCGCCAAAGCCGCAAACCACGCGCTCAAAAATAACGGGCGTATTTACACGCGGAGAAACGCAGTTTGTTTTTACCGACACTCCAGGGCTACACAAACCGCGCACCCTGCTTGGCGAAAACATGGTTAAAGCCATCGGTGAAGGGATTGATGGCGGCGATTTAGCCGTGCTGGTAACTGGACCTAAGGGAGAACCGCGCCTGACCGAGGCGGAACTCCTTGAACGCTGTAAAAAACTCAAGCTGCCAGTGATTTTGGCAGTCAACAAAATTGATATGCTGGAGAGCAAATCGCTCTTGCTGGAAAAGCTTGCAATGTTTGCGCCGCTCTATGACTTCACAGCACAAATTCCGGTTAGTGCGTTAAAAAATGATGGTATTAGTACGCTTTTGGACGAGCTGGAGTCACATGCCACCGAAGGCCCGCACTTTTTTCCGGATGATATGCTGACAGATCAGCCTGAGCGTGTGCTTGCGGCGGAGATAATTCGTGAGAAGCTTCTACTGAATCTGCAACAAGAAGTGCCTCATGAAACCGCAGTTATTGTGGAGGAATGGGGGGAAAGAACAGACGGCCTGCTGTCTATCGGCGCAGCGATATATTGTGGAAAGGCGCGCCATAAAGGCATGATTTTGGGCAAAAACGGTGAAACGATTAAAAAAATCTCAACCTCTGCCCGCGAGGATATGGAACGCTTCTTCGGCTGCAAGGTTTATTTGCGGTGCTTTGTAAAGTCGCGCGAAGGTTGGAAAAACAGCGCTGGGACGCTGAAGGAGCTAGGTTTGCTGCATTAAGCGGAAGAAATATGCTCAATTATTCCATTGAATATTTACGCGATCCAGTCATCCACATGCTTGGCAAGCACCCACTTGCCGTCTTTTTTAACAAATGTGCATGTTGAACCGACCGCGCCCAGTCCGCCTCGGTACATCATAGAATCAACAGTGATTGTGTAAAGTGCCGAGGTGTATGGCGCAGTAAAAGCAAACAGTACCCCATGCGGGATAGCGAGCGCTTCCGCCTTGCCCTGCGCAATCAAGTCTTGGTGCGTGGCCCAAATCACGTCCGCACCGAGCATTTCTTTGTAGTGTGCGGAGATTTTATCTTTGTCAGCGGCAGTAAATTCGGGCAGATATTGTGGGCTGATTGCAACAAAATTTATGTCGGCATACATAGCTTTTTCGATGTTTAAATAATAGTCAAAAGCCAATATGACCAACTGGGCATCGGCGCTTGTCGGCGTTAACGTGGTAAAAATGAGAACAACCCCAGTTGCAAGCATCGACGCCGCGGCCATATAAAGCCACTTTAATTTTCTCATTATAAACCCCTCCACTATAATGCGGTGTCAAGCAATAACTGGACATCCTGTTATAATAGAGTCGCTAAAACAAAATTTTGTTGCGTACGTGAAAAAATTTCAACATCGGGCAAGATTTTGCTGCAATCTCAATCAGGCGTTGTGAAAGTTGACACTGGCATAGTGCGTTCTTTGTAAATGGACGCAACCACGCTTTCGTCTGGTATTTGCGCTTCCACCCAGGCAGAACTGCTAACTCTTGCAAGAGAATATAACACAAAGGCTATTACTAACACCGCAAATATTGCAATGATGAGGTAAAGTATGCCTGCAGATACCGTCTTGCCGCTGCTTGCGTTGTTGCGGCCTTGTGGCGCCGGGTTATTGCCGCCCGCCAGAGCAGCGGGACGAAAAGATACTCGTTGCGACGGTTGCGGTTGCGCAGGCACATTGCTGTGTGGCAGTGTCGTTGCCAAGCGATGTTGCTGTGCCTGAACTGTACCTTTTTTTCGGCCGCAATTTGGGCAAATGTTCTCCTTTGATTTCATTCCGCAAAACGAACAAGTGGTCATGCTTTCAATCCCTCCTTGAAATACAAGCAAAAAGCTTTATCTATTATAACACAAGGCAGAGCGGTTGGCAACATCAGAATTCCATTAATTTGACCATAACCGCCTTTTGTGCGTGCAGCCTGTTCTCCGCCTCGTCAAAAATTTCGCCCGCATGTGTCTCAAATACTTCGCCTGTAATCTCCTCGCCCTTGTGTGCGGGCAAGCAGTGCAGCACCATTGCGTCCGGGTTCGCTGCCGCAAGCAGATCCGCGTTAATTTGATACTTGCCCGCAAACGCTGCCTGCCGCTCCGCACGCTCGTTTTCCTGCCCCATAGAAGCCCACACGTCCGTCACCAAAATATCAGCTCCGGCGGCGGCCTCCAACGGCTCAGTCGTCAGTGTAAAGTCCGGGTTGGGCGAGGCGTAGTCAAGCACGTCTTTCCAAGGCTCGTAACCTTTTGGCGAGGCACAGCTAACCTTCATTTCCGTCTTTAAGCCGCCCACAATCAGTGAATTTGCCATGTTGTTGCCGTCGCCAATATAGCAAAGCTTCAGCCCACGCAGCAACCCCTTGTGCTCGCGGATTGTCATCAGGTCCGCCAGCACTTGGCAGGGGTGGCAAAAATCCGTCAGGCCGTTTATGATGGGGATGTCGCCATGCTCCGCAAGTGCCTCAACCTCCGCTTGCGCAAAGGTGCGTATCATAATGCCGTGCAGGTAGCGTGAGAGCACGCGCGCAGTGTCCTCAACAGGCTCGCCGCGGTTGATTTGCAGGTCTGCCGCGCTGAGGAACAGCGCTTGCCCACCCAACTGGAACATGCCGGCCTCGAACGAAATGCGCGTGCGCGTACTTGCTTTGGCAAACACCATACCCAGGCTTTTGCCCTCAAGGCGGCGGTGGGGAATGTTGTGTGCTTTCTGATATTTCAGTTTGTCCGCAAGGTCAAGGATTTCTACAAGCTCTTCCGTACTCAGATCCAGCAGTTTTAGCAGGTGTTTCATGGCAATATACCTCGTTTCCGTATTCAATGAATAATTATACAAAATACGCGAATAAATATCAAGCGATGCGGCGTGGAAATGCATCACTTCGCTTGCAATTTTGTTGCATGCAGTGTATTATTTTCACATAATTTGGTGTTGGGAGCGATATTCATGGAAAATAAATCCAGCCTTTCGATTGCCGGCGCAATTATCATTTGTGCCGGGCTGATTATCAGCACACTGATTTTGGGCGGGAAGCTTGATACATTAAGTATTCAGTTCAATGGCGATGGTTATGTTGGCGGCGGGTATGACAGCGGCGATATAATCATTGAGGCGCAGAAGGACTACCTGAGCGAATACGAAGCGGCAAAGTATCTAAACATTTTTGAAGAGGCCTTCGCCCGCCTATTCCAAAGCGGTGCGCTTGACGGCACCTATGTTTATATGAAAGCCGCTAACTTTAAAGAATCTAAACCATGGGTGACTGAATCAGCGACCGAAACCGCTAAGCCTACAGTTGAGCCTACCAACAATAGTGGCGATGGCAAAACGCCTGTCGAGACAAGTGTGATTGAACAAACTCGGTCAACAGAGCCTTTTCAAGTTGAGATACGCGTTTTTAGCCGTGCCAAGCTGGATGAATGCATGCAGAAGTTGATCGAAGCAGGTAAAACCATCACAATACCAAATTAACACCAAAGCGCAGTGATTTATTTCCACGCAAAGTTCATCGCTTTAACGCGCAAAAGGGTTGACAAGTGTGCATAACTTTGTTATACTGTTACCGTAAATTGCATCTTGGAGTTTTTAATGAACGCAAACTTGCAGCAGTATTTTAACTTTTTTGGTTTTGCCGGCTACTTTTACGGCAAGGCAAGAAGCGGTACACTGCAATAAGGGAAGCGCCGAATGGCTGTTAACCGAATCCCCGCAGTAACCGCTGCGGGGATTTTTAAATACAACAAGCACGTCTATCAGGAGGAAAACCATGATTGTTATTCTAAAGGAAAACCACACCCCTCAGCAATTTGAAAGCCTGTGCGGCTGGCTGCGCGCCCAAAAGCTAGATATCCAAGTCAACAAAGGCTACCGCCAAACCGTGCTTGGCCTTTTGGGCGACACCACCCAACTGGATGCAGATCTGCTCCGCGCCTTGGAAATCGTTGAAGAAGTCAAGCGCGTGAGCGAGCCATATAAAAAGGCAAACCGTAAGTTTCACCCGGCGAATACCGTCATTCGTGTTGGCGGCGCTGAAATCGGCGGGGGAGGGGAGCCGGTACTGATTGCCGGCCCATGCTCCGTTGAGAGCCGCGAACAAATACTAAGCGTTGCGCACTCCGTCAAAGAAGCGGGCGCGAAGCTGTTGCGCGGCGGCGCGTTTAAGCCGCGCACATCGCCATATGATTTCCAAGGTATGCGTGCGGAAGGCATTGAGCTTTTGCTGGAGGCTAAGAAAGAAACCGGGTTGCCCATAGTCACCGAAATTATGGATATTTCTCAGTTGCCGCTTTTTGCGGACGTGGACGTGATTCAAGTTGGCGCGCGTAATATGCAGAACTTCGAATTACTCAAGGAGCTTGGGCGCGGAAGCAAACCGATTCTTCTGAAGCGCGGGCTTTCCAGTACCGTCAAGGAGCTTCTCATGAGTGCGGAATACATCATGGCAGGCGGCAACGCGCAGGTGATTTTGTGTGAGCGCGGTATCCGCACGTTCGAAACCGCAACGCGTAATACGCTGGATATCTCCGTGGTGCCTGTGCTCCATGAGCTTTCGCACTTGCCGGTAATTGTTGATCCAAGCCATGCCACGGGCATTTACCGTTACGTCAAACCGCTTGCGGTTGCGGCCGTTGCGGCCGGTGCGGATGGCCTTATCATTGAGGTGCATAACGACCCCGAGCACGCGATGTGCGACGGCCCACAGTCGCTTAAGCCGGAGGTTTTTGCCGAGGTGGCACAGATGGTGCGCAATGTGGCGCCATTTGCCGCAAGGTAGGCAAGTTTGAAGGAAGCACAGACGCGGGATGCTGACACTGAATTTTTCTAACGTTGGTGCGCATCCTCTCTCAGGTCCGGCCCAAAAAAGGAGAAAACATCATGACTATTGGCATAGTTGGCTTGGGGCTAATCGGCGGTTCCCTTGCCAAAGCAATACGCAAAAAAACGGAGCACACTGTCCTTGGCGGCGACGTGCAGGACGCAATCGTTTTGCGGGCACAGGCGTTTGAGGCAATACACGGTGAGTTGACGGATGAAAGCCTTGCGGAATGTGACATCGTTTTCCTTGCGGTATACCCGCAAGACGCGATGGATTACGCCATCGCCCATGCTGAACAATTTAAAAAAGGCGGCATTGTGGTAGATTGCTGCGGCGTTAAAAGCGCGGTTTGCCCAAGGCTTTTTGCGCTTGCCAAAGCGCATAGCTTTATATTCGTAGGTGGCCACCCGATGGCAGGCATTGAGTATTCGGGCTTTTTGCACGCGCAAAGCCACTTGTTTGAGGGCGCGTCCATGATTCTGGTTCCAAACGGCGAGCAACGCTTGCAGGGGGATATTCTTGACGCTGACACCGCTAACAACCAAGCACCCGAAGACACAGGCGCACTTATTGCCGCGTTACACACGCTCAAACAGCTTTTTCTTTCGCTCGGCTTCTCCAAAGTACCTGTTGTTACAATGGAAGAACATGACCGTGTTATTGCCTATACTTCTCAATTGGCGCATGTGGTTTCCAGCGCATATGTAAAATGCCCGCACGCCAAAAAGGATTCTCTGGCGGCGGGGAGTTTTCAGGATATGACACGCGTCGCGCAGCTTAACGCGGATATGTGGACGCAGCTTTTTCTATTAAATAGAACGCCACTGTTGGAGGAACTGGACGGGCTTATATCCCGTTTGCAAAGCTATGCCGATGCCTTGCGTAACGGTGAGGCACAAATACTTTGGAATTTGCTTGAAGAAGGCAACCGCATAAAGGTTGCACTCACCTGAGGAGAGCCATATGCAAACAGTCGCCGTAAACACACAGAACAAAAGCTACCCCGTTCATATAGGCGCGGGTCTGCTGGCGCAGTTAACAACTTTACCCGGAGTGCCCACACCTAAAACCGCTATGCTTGTAAGTGATAGCAATGTGGACGTGCTTTATGCCGGGCGGGTTATGCAATCGTTAACAACTGCGGGAATACGCGCGGTAAAATTCGTTTTCCCGGCAGGAGAGGAGCGTAAAAACCTCGGTGTATATGGGCAATTGCTGGAGGCGATGGCAAAAGCACGGCTGACTCGTGCGGATAATATTTTTGCGCTGGGCGGCGGCGTGGTCGGCGACTTAGCAGGTTTTGCGGCGGCTACTTACTTGCGCGGCATACGCTTTGTGCAAATCCCAACTACGTTGCTTGCGGCGGTTGATTCATCTGTTGGCGGCAAAACCGGTGTGAACCTGGGAGCGGGGAAGAACCTTGCCGGAGCATTTTGGCAACCGGACGCCGTCATTTGCGATACCGACGCCCTCGCAACCCTTCCGCCGAAACGCATTGCAGACGGGCTTGCGGAGATGCTCAAACACGGCATGATTGCTGACGCTGCGCTGTTTGATTCGCTTTGCCGTGCTGATACATTAGGCGCAATTGCCGCACTGATTCCGCGCAATGTGGAAATCAAAGCGGTTGTTGTCGGCGAAGATGAATGTGAGCGCGGCAACCGTGCGCTCCTCAACTTTGGGCACACAATCGCTCACGCCATTGAAAAGCATAGCGATTACGTCATCACGCATGGGCATGCTGTGGCGCTGGGGATGTTGGCGGTTACCCGTGCGGCCGAGCGTCAGGGCCTGTGTGCGCCGTGTGCCAATATCCTTGAAGCCGCCCTGACAAAGCACAATCTGCCGACTGCTTGTCCGTACACAGTAGACGAACTCCTGCCATACGTTCTCTCTGACAAAAAACGCGGCGCTGACGAGATAACGCTCGTTATTCCTCAACGCATTGGTGAATGCGTACTGCACAAAATGCCGTTGGATGTGCTGCCGCAGTTTTTCGAGGGGTGCTTATGACGGTTACAATTCCTAATGTACCGTTGCGCGGGAACATTGTCGCGCCGTCCTCAAAATCTGACTTACACCGCAAGCTGATTTGCGCCGCATTGTTTGGCGAGCTAAGCAGCATTGCCTGCCGCGATGGCGAATTGGGGCAGGATATCCTCGCTACGATAGACTGTCTAACCGTCTTGGGCGCGAAAATCACGCAACGCGCACAAGCGCTTGAGGTGTGCGGTATACAGTCTCTCGAATACCGCGAGACACCGGTACTGAATTGCCACGAAAGCGGTTCCACTTTGCGTTTTTTATTGCCGGTGGCAGCGGCTTTGTGTGATCATTTTATCATCAGCGGCAGCGGTCGATTACCCGAACGCCCGGTCGGCACGGCGTTGGAAATTTTGCGTGCCGGTGGCTGCGTTGTGAACAGCGATAGTTTGCCGTTCTATGTGTTTGGGCGGCTATCGGGGCATAGCTTCACGCTGCCCGGCGATGTCAGTTCACAATATCTGAGTGGCTTGCTGCTTGCGTTGCCATTGCTGGGCGGCGGAGAAATCCGTTTGAGCACACCCTTACAATCCGCCGCCTATGTTGACATGACCTTGTGCACCTTGCGCGAATTTGGTGTGGATTATGATGTGCAGGACGGTATTTATGCGTTGCCGATTCTAAGCGAAGCGGACATAAAAAAAAGCATTAAGACTTTTGTCAAGGGTGGTTGGAATGCTTTTCAAGGCGGTTCTGATATTCTGAAGGGCATAAATCGTTTGATGCGCCTTAAACCGGCAAGGTCTGCGCTTTATATAGGCAAGGGCGGGCGCGACATGATTGCTGCAGGACAGCAAATGCTGTCCTGCAGCAAGGAACTGGCGGACGCCGGCAAAGAAAAATTCGAGACACTTCACGCCGCTGCAGAGGCGAACCTGCAAATTGCCAAAAATGTCAGGGATGATATTCGGCAAAGAAAGCTAAGGGCGCTGACGCAGCCTAAAAATCCCATTACAGACTTGAAAGATCCGATTACACCGCGGGAATTATATGCCGAGGGCGACTGGAGCAACGCCGCGTTTTTGCTCTGTTCCGGAGCGCATCCAAAAGCAAGCATGACTGTCAAGGGGCTTTCGGCACAGTCGCTGCAAGGTGACCGGGCTATTGTTGAAATTTTGCGGCGCATGGGTGTAAATATTACGCAAATGGCAGATGAAATCACGGTTACAGGCGGTGATTTGCGCGGCATAACGCTGGATGTGCGGGAAATCCCGGATCTTGTTCCGCCAATTGCCATTCTGATGAGCGTCGCGCATGGTGAATCGCGTATCACAAGCGGAGAGCGCCTGCGCCTAAAAGAAAGCGACCGTCTTTCCGCTATAGCGCAGACAATTAATGCACTTGGCGGTAATGCACACGAAACCGCGGATGGACTGCTTATTCAAGGTGTGCAGTCCCTGCGTGGTGGCATGAGGAAAAGCTTTAACGACCACCGCATTGCAATGGCGCTTGCGTTAGCTGCCGCGTGGTGTGAATCGCCTGTTATCATTGCAGACGCGGGCGCGGTCAGCAAATCATATCCTAACTTTTATGATGAATGGAGAAGCTTATGTCATTTTCAGTCGGCGAACATTTGAAGCTCACACTTTTCGGTCAGAGCCACGCACCGGCAGTCGGTGGCATAATTGATGGCTTGCCGGCAGGTGAATTGATTGACTTGAACGGTGCGCAGTCATTCCTTGACCGTCGCAGTCCGGGCAAATCCCCGCTCTCCACAGCGCGCAAAGAGTTCGACATATCGCAAATTCTTTCCGGGCTGACCGATGGTAAAACTTGCGGAGCGCCGCTGGCGTTCGTTATTTCTAACGGTGATACGCGCCCTGGCGACTACGACAAATTCCGCGTGCAGCCGCGCCCTTCTCACGCAGATTTTCCCGCGTTGCTTAAATACGGCGATGCACATGACATGCGTGGCGGCGGATTTTTCTCCGCAAGGCTGACTGCGCCGCTGTGCTTTGCCGGAGCGGTTGCCATGCAGATCCTGGCCCGGCGCGGTGTGACTGTTGGCGCGCATATTGCCGCCATTGCCGGCGTTGACGATGATCATTTCGATCTGGTCAATCTTACAAAAGAGCAGGCCGAGACCCCTTCTCAGCACGATTTCCCCGTAATTAATCCGACACAGGGCAATGCAATGAAAAGCGCAATCTTAACGGCAAAGACGGATGGCGATAGCGTCGGCGGTGTGATAGAGTGTGCTGTGCTGGGGTTACCCACAGGTATTGGTTCACCCATTTTTGATGGACTGGAAAGTGCAATCGCAAAGCTGGTGCTTAGCATTCCTGCCGTCAAGGGCATTGAATTTGGTGCGGGCTTTACAATAGCCGGTATGCGCGGTTCCGAAGCAAACGACGTGTATTCTGCACCAAAAGGCAATAAATTGCGCAGCAAAAGCAATCATAACGGTGGCATTTTAGGCGGGCTTTCCACGGGTATGCCGATAATATTCCGTGCCGCGTTCAAGCCGACACCTTCAATTGCTAAGGCGCAGGAAACATGGAATATCACTAACGGGCAGATTGAGAGCCTGGTTGTGTCCGGACGGCATGACCCATGCGTTGTGCCGCGTGCTGTTCCATGCGTAGAGGCAGCAGCGGCTATCGCGGTGTTGGACGCTATGCTGTGTGCGTAGGGGCGCGTCATGACGCGCCCCTGCCGGATAACCCATTAGCCGATATTTTAACATCTATTAGGTTAATGATAGCATATTCATTTGAGATTTGTCAGCGGAAGAACGAACGCCAAAAATTATCTTTGCGGTAGTGGGCTATTGGCGGTTCAGGATTCGCATGGTGATGCTCTAAGCATACCAATACGGTTTCTTCGCCGACCACACGTACATCACACCATGGAATATGTAGGTCCTCGTCACGACCGAAAAGCCCACACCAGCGCGGCCTGCCAAACAGTACCAGCGCAACAATCTGCCCGGTTTCCGTATCCACCGCCACGTCGCCGACTAACCCAAGCCGCTCACCATTAAATTCGTTGATGACTTCCTTGCACCGCAATTCCGTAACTTGCCATTTGCCCATAGCTTATGCACCTCCGTATACATTGTATGCCGCAAATGGACGAAAGTTGCCCCGCAAAAAGTTTTCAACAATCTTTCCACCAGGCAAGAAAATTTTTGCACTATATTTTGTGCAAGCAAAAGTTTTGCGCGCAAAATATCCAGTGAAAATTGGCGAATAACATTGTTTGGCCCGGTTTTCCGCTACGCTTTGTTGAAAAATGGCGGAAGTAATTGGGCGCATGCCCTTGACAGTGGGTAAAAAATCTGGTATACTTGCTAACTGTAAAGCAAGTTAACTTTACAGCGGAGATGCGCCCCCAATATTCAGGGCGCGGACTTTTTCTGCAGGGGGGGGCAGGGGATGGCAAAGGATTTGGAAACAGTTCGCCTGATGGATATTTATGGCGGCATGCTCACCGAAAAACAGCTTGATTACTTAACGCTCTACTATGAGGAAGATCTCTCACTCGCCGAAATTGCCGCGAATGAAGGAATCACGCGTCAAGGAGTGCGTGATGCAATCAAGCGCGCAGAAACTCAGCTGGCGGATTATGAGGATCACATGAATCTACTTGCCAAGCAGGAAGAACGCGAAAACGCCCTGCGAGAAATCCTTGGCAGCGTGCAGACTATTCGCAAAATGGGCTACACGGGCGAAATTAACACGGCGAGCGCAAAAATTGCGCAAATTGCGCAATTTTTGTTATTGAGTGCGTAATAAGACTGTCTTAAGTGTGGGCGGTTGATAGTCATTATTAACATTATGAAAGGCGGTGAAGTTTATATGGCATTTGACGGACTTTCCGATAGGCTGGAGGCGGCTTTTCGCAAGCTGCGCAGTAAAGGCTCGTTGACTGAGCCGGACGTTAAAAGTGCAATGCGCGAGGTGCGTATGGCACTGCTTGAAGCGGACGTTAACTTCAAAGTAGCCCGTGACTTCACTACAAAGGTTACGGAACGAGCCGTGGGCGAAAAAGTCATGGAGAGCCTTACGCCTTCGCAAATGGTTATTAAAATCGTCAACCAAGAGCTTGTTGCGCTCATGGGCGGTACGCGCTCACATATTGCCTCTGCGCCGCACCCGCCAACGGTTATTTTGCTGTGCGGACTGCAAGGCTCCGGTAAAACAACGCACTGTGCCAAACTTGCATTAATGCTCAAGAATCAGGGACATCGTCCGTTACTGGCTGCGTGTGACATTTATCGCCCCGCTGCTATTGAGCAACTGAAAATCCTTGGCGGGCAGGCCGGTGTGCCTGTATATGAGCAGGGGACAAACCCTCCTGTACAGACCGCGAAGGAATCGATTGCGCTGGCGAAAGACCATGGTTATGACTACGTTTTGCTTGATACCGCAGGTCGCTTGCACATTGACGAAGCTTTGATGAACGAACTGAGGGACATCAAAACCGCTGTGCGCCCGACAGAAATTCTATTGGTGGTTGACGCAATGACCGGTCAGGACGCGGTTGCTGTGGCAGAGGGCTTTAATGGTGCGCTGGGTGTTGACGGCGTTATCCTCACCAAAACTGATGGCGACACCCGCGGAGGCGCGGTGCTTTCCGTGCTGGCAGTGACGGGTAAACCGGTCAAATTTGTCGGTGTGGGCGAAAAGCTTGACGACCTTGATACCTTCCATCCCGACCGCATGGCAAGCCGCATTCTCGGTATGGGCGATGTGCTTTCACTCATCGAAAAAGCCGAGAGCTCGCTAGATGAAAAGAAGGCGGCTGAACTGGAGGAAAAGCTTCGCAAAAATAAGTTTGACCTCAACGACTTGCTCGAACAGTTCAGTCAGCTAAAAAAAATGGGTAACCTAAAGGATACGCTTGGTATGATCCCGGGGCTGGGCAAGCAAATTCGGGATGTGGAGATAGACGAAGGTCAGTTTGATCGTATGCGGGCCATCATCCTTTCCATGACGCCAAAGGAGCGCACCAATCCGGATATACTCAACGGCTCACGCAAAAAACGTATTGCCGCCGGTTGTGGACGCCCCGTTGAGGATATAAACCGCCTGCTCAATCAATATAAACAGATGAAAAAAATGTTTGGTCAATTTGGCGGCGGCAAGGGCGGCATGAAAAAAATGCGCCGCATGATGGATCTGGGCGGAATCCCCGGCATGTTCTAAATCCCTTTACTTGAGATGTTCATAACTGGAGCGATCCAGTATGATATATATAAATCATTCCCTTTGGAGGACAAACGCATGGCAGTTAAAATTCGTCTGCGCCGTATGGGCGCAAAAAAAGCACCGTATTACCGCATTGTGGTGGCGGATTCCCGTTACCCGCGCGACGGACGTTTTATTGAAGAAATCGGTAGCTACGACCCGCTGAAAGAACCGGCAGAGGTTAAAGTGGACGCTGAGAAGGTTGCGCAGTGGCTCAAGAATGGCGCGCAGCCCACAGATACGGTCCGCGCAATCCTTAAGCGTAACGGCGTTATTCAGTAATTCGGAGGTATTCAGCGTGAAAGAGCTGCTTATTGAGATCGCTAAGGGTTTGGTCGAGAACCCTGACGCTGTCGAGGTTGTTGAAGATGAGCCGGATGCAGAGGGCCTTGTTGTCCTGCATCTGCGCGTAGCTGGTGACGACACTGGGCGCGTTATCGGCAAGCAGGGACGCATTGCCAAGGCAATCCGCACCGTTTTGCGGGCGGCGGCGGCGCGTCAGGACGGCAGAGTGAACGTCGAAATTGACTAAACAATATCTACCTTTGGGCGAAGTTGTTGGCGCGCACGGTTTGCGCGGCGAACTGCGTGTTAAACCGCTTTGCGATGGCGCGGAATTCGCAAAGCAATTCAAGGTGCTGTTTCTGAGCAATTCTGGCACAAATGCGGTGCGCCTATTGCGCGTGCGGGAGCACAAAAACGTGCTCCTTTTCGTGTTGGATGGCGTGGAGAGTATCGGGCAGGCGGAGGCAATGCGCGGACGCAAGCTTTGGTTCTGTCGGGCAGACGCAGAGCTTGCAGAAGGTGCGGTATTCATCGTTGAGCTATTGGGATGCACTGCCGTTGACGCAGACACGGGCGCTGTTTACGGAACGATTGCCGATGTGACATCCATGCCTGCAAACGATGTTTGGCATATCAATACACCAGATGGGGGAGAGGCGCTTTTTCCCGCTGTTGCGGAAATGATTGCCGAAATTGATACCATGAGTGGTATTGCGCGTTTGCGTCCCATTGCAGGAATATTTGATAACAATTAACGCAACGACAGGAGGGCTGAACATTAGGATTGACATTCTCACCCTCTTCCCCGAGATGTGCGAGCATTTTTTGAACGAAAGCATCATCGGCCGGGCGCGGGCAAAAGGCGTGGCAGAGTTTTATTGCCACAATATCCGTGACTATACCGAAAGCAAACAGGGCAGAGTGGACGATGCGCCATTTGGAGGTGGTACGGGGTTGGTCATGCAGATACAACCTATTTTGTCGTGCCATCAAGCGGTTTGCGCCGCGGCTGAAAACAAGCCGCATGTAGTGTATGTGTCGCCGCAAGGGCTGCCGCTGACACAGTCGCGCGTGCGTGAGCTCTCCGGGCTTGAGCACATCGAAATCCTCTGCGGGCATTATGAGGGCGTGGATGAGCGCGTGCTCAAGTTGATTGTTGATGAGGAAATCTCCGTGGGGGATTTTGTTGTGACTGGTGGTGAGCTGCCGGCACTCATGCTGGCAGACGCGATAACACGAATGCGCCCCGGCACATTGCGCAACGAGGAGGCATACAGTCTTGAGAGCCACTATAATGGCTTGCTTGAATATCCGCAATATACCCGTCCGTGGGATTGGGAGGGTATGACTCCACCAGAGATTTTGCGCAGCGGACATCATGCCAATATTCGTGTATGGCAGCGGGAGGAGTCGATCAAACGTACTGCGAAAAAGCGCCCGGATTTGTTGGCACGGGCGGTGACTGAGTGCGAAGTAACCGCCAAGGAACTGCAACGTTATTGCCCTAGCCAGAATGAAGCCACTTGCGGCTTAGCAGCAGATGAAACGTGATGTTAAACTGAAAGCGGCTTCCTAAACGATTTGTTAACTTAGACGTACTTTGAAAGAACACGTACTACTTGCTCATACCAATCTTTGCTTTTTGTCCCATGCTCATAGTGTGTCCTGGCATCGTTTATTGCTTCGCGGAGCTGCCAGTCTTTATACCGCGCAGGATGTTCGCAGTATTCGTCAATGAGGTCAACGCTGTTTGTAACAGTGTATCCGTAGTTAGACATCGTGTTCACCTCCTTCCTTATAGATTGGTAATTTGTCGACAAATGTTGCTAGCAAAGGGTATTATAGCATATAATTCCCCCCCAGTTTCTAATAAAGAAAATAGTGGATTTTTATTAAAAAGTTTTTGAAAGTTTAATTGCGCCTTGCGCCATTCACGCAAAAGTTGTATACTTACACAGTAAAAAACTTAGGAGTTATAAGCTGTGACATACACCGCCGAAGAATACGAGGTTGCCGTCATTGGCGCAGGACACGCCGGGATTGAAGCCGCGCTTGCCGCAGCGCGCCTTGGTTGCCGCACCGCTGTATTTGCGCAAAATATGGATTCGGTGGGCAACATGCCCTGTAATCCGTCCATAGGCGGGTCTTCTAAAGGTCATTTGGTGCGCGAAATTGACGCGCTGGGTGGCGTGATGGGTAAAATAGCGGACCGCTGCACTTTGCAGAGCCGTATGCTCAACCGCGGCAAAGGTCCGGCTGTGCACAGTCCGCGCGCGCAGGTGGACAGGCGCGTTTATTCCTCCGCCATGAAGTCTTTGCTGGAGCGGCAGGAGAACCTGCACATACGTCAGGCAGAAATTGTGTCCATCCAAAAGGATAATCGGCATTGGCGGATAATCACACGTTTAGGCGCAATCTATTCAACCCGTTGCGTGATTTTGGCGACAGGCACATTTCTTGCCGGATGTGTACATGTTGGCGAGCATTCATGGGCGTCCGGACCCGATGGCATGTTTTCCGCGACCGCACTTGCTAAGTCACTGTGTGAGCTCGGCTTGCCCTTGCGCCGCTTCAAGACAGGTACGCCGCCACGCGTTCACCGCCGCAGTGTGGATTTTTCCGTGCTTGAGCCGCAATATGGCGATGAACCGCCAGCGCCATTTTCGTTTTATGGAGACGAAAATCCTGTGAACAGCATCGTCTGCCACGTGTGCTACACGACTGACGAAACCGCCCGTGTAATACGCGAGAATCTGCACCGTTCACCTTTGTATAGCGGCAAAATTGAGGGCACAGGTCCGCGCTATTGTCCTTCTATAGAGGACAAAATAGTCCGCTTTCCGGACAAGGAACGCCACCAGCTTTTTATTGAGCCGTGCGGTGCGGATACTGAGGAGTTGTATCTTCAAGGGCTGTCGTCATCTTTGCCGGAAGATGTGCAACTGGCAATTGTGCATTCAATTCCCGGCTTGGAGAATGCGCAGTTTACCCGCCCCGCCTACGCCATTGAATATGACTGCGTCGACCCTCTTGCTATGGATGCGAGTCTTGAATTCACCGACTTCCCCGGTCTGTTTGGCGCGGGGCAGTTTAACGGCTCGTCTGGCTACGAGGAAGCAGCGGCGCAAGGACTTTTGGCCGGAATCAACGCGGCACGCAAAGCGCATGACAGGCCGGCGGTGGTGTTGCCACGCTCGGGTTCGTATATCGGTACACTGGTAGACGATCTTGTCACTAAAGGCTGCCGCGAGCCATACCGTATGATGACCGCGCGCAGCGAGTACCGTTTGCTTCTGCGGCAGGATAATGCTGACCGCCGCCTAACGCCGCTTGGGTACAAAATAGGGTTGATTGACAAAGAGCGCTATTTGCAGTTCAAAAAAAAGTTATGTATGATAGAAGCCGAAAAGACTCGTGCAGAAACAGTGCGCCTGTCGCCTGCAGAAGCACTGTGGGCGTTGTGCCGGTCATTGGAGGAAGCGCCGCCGGATGGTTCGCAAACTTTGGCGGCGCTACTGCGCAGGCCAAGGCTTAATTATGCAAGCCTCGCTCCGTTTGATGCAACCCGGCCCGCACTGCCCGCCGAGGTGCTTGAAGCGGTGGAGATTGACATAAAGTACGCAGGTTACATCGTACGGCAGGAGGCGCAGGTACGCGAGACAAAGCGGCTTGAAGCGCAGACACTGCCGTCAGGCTTGGATTACACTGCTATAACGGGCTTGCGGCTCGAAGCACGGGAAAAACTCTCGGCTGTGCGACCACAGAACCTTGGTCAGGCAGGCAGAATATCCGGCGTTACACCGGCGGATATCTCCGTGTTGATAATATATTTAGAGAAACTGCGAAAAAGTGCGTTGTAAATACATAATAACATATTCAGGAGGTAACTACCATGAACGAGACTCTGCATCTAATTTTCAAGCGCTCCAGCTGCCGTGACTTTGACCCTACACCGCTTTCGCATGAGGACTTGAAGGTAATTGCCAAGGCTGGAGTTGCCGCACCATCCGGCATGAACGCTCAACCGTGGCACATTGGCGTCATCACGGACGCCGATATTATTACCGAACTGGAAGTGGAGGGGCTCGCTAACCTTAAAAAGACTGATATCGCGGGCTACACACGTATTCAGTTGCGCGGCGGTACACTGTTTTATCACGCGCCGGTAATCGCCGTCATTTGGGTGCGCGATTCTTATAAATCCGGTGCAGAACTGCTTGATTGCGGCATTGTGACGCAAAACATTGCCTTGGCGGCGCAATCTCTGGGCATTGCCAGCTGTATTTGTGGTTTTGCTAATTATGCTTTCGTAGGGGAACGCACCGCTGAGTTGACCACAAAGTGCCGTGTGCCTGAGGGATATCGCTTCGGAATGAGTGTGCTCCTTGGCAGAGCGGACACGGCAGGTACCGCGCATGAGCCTGACGAAGAAAAAATCACGTTTGTGGGTTAATCCATGTATGCATGTTGGCAGCGTAGTCGCTTGCCTAGTATAAGCATTTTGTGGTATAATATATTTGATAAATGCAAAAAGGGGATTATAATGTCAGCTTTGATTGCAAAGACACGCGAGCTTGGTGCGCTCATTCAGCAGAGTGATGAATTTGCCGCGGTACGAGCAGCTATGGAAACGAATACACAGAACGACGAGCTTGTTGATCTTATGCGCAGTCTACAGATGGCGGAGGGCGGCTATGCTGCCGAAGCGCGCAGCGAAAACCCAAGCGAGAGCAAAATGCAGGCATACAAGGATGAATTTGAACGGCTATATAGCCTTGCCTTAGAGCGCCCTGCTATGCAGCAATTCCAAACAGCGCAAAAGGCGCTGGGCGAGTTAATGAACCGCATTTTTGGCCTGTTGACGCTTTGCGCCGATGGTGAAGATCCCGAAACCTGTGAGGCGCCGGAGGAGCATGGTCACCACCACTGCGACGGCGATTGCAGCAGTAGATGTGCAGGTTGCGGCTGATAGTCCCACTTTCTGGATTTTCTTTTTGATGATTATGTAAAGAACAACAAAATCCAATTTTCTGATTGCATGTATAAACCAGAAAGGTCCCAAATGCAAATCCCACCGCAAATCACCCCCATGATGCGCCAATACCTTGAAAGCAAGGCGCAGTATCCGGACGCCGTCCTTATGTGGCGTCTGGGTGATTTTTATGAGATGTTTTTTGACGACGCGAAAACTGTATCCAAAGCGCTTGGCTTAACGCTCACTGCCCGCGATTGCGGTTTGCCTGAACGTGCGCCCATGTGCGGCGTACCGCACCATGCAGTCGAAAACTACCTGGCGAGATTAATCAAACAAGGCTTCAAGGTGGCGGTATGTGAGCAAATGGAGGATCCTGCCACGGCAAAGGGCCTTGTGCGGCGCGAGGTGACTCGCGTTTTAACCCCCGGCACCGTCACAGAAACCAATATGCTTGATGACAGCAAAAACAACTACCTTGCGGTGTTGGCTTTGTTTGGCGAGAAGGCGGGTTTATGCTTTGCGGATGTTTCCACAGGCGCTTTTGCGTGTACGCTGTTGCAGGGTATGCGGCTTGCGGGACAAATACAATCTGAGCTTGGCAGGATTGCGCCAAGTGAGCTTTTGCTCAATAGTGAGGCGGCAGGGAATCCTCTTATACGGAATTTTGCAAACACACGCCTTTCTTCTATGGTGCACGAGCTGCCGGAGGTCTACTTTGACCCGATCATCTCCGAGAGTGCATTGCAAGGACAATTTGGTGACAGTGCGTGCGAGGGGCTTATCAATGCGCCGGAAGCGGTCTGCGCAGCGGGTGCGTGTCTACGTTATCTTGCCGAAACGCAGCGCAATGAGTTGCGTAACTTTGGCAGACTTGATGTCTATGGCGAAGCCTCGTTCATGCGGCTGGATGCATCAACCCTGCGCAACTTGGAACTGACAGAAACGCTGCGCACGCGTGAAAAACGCGGATCCTTGCTTTGGGTAATGGATAACTGCAAAACCGCTATGGGCAAGCGAACACTTCGCTCTTGGCTGGAGAAGCCTCTCCTCGGCATAGGCGCAATTACCCGCCGCCACGGCGCAGTAGGGGAGCTTGTTGACGCGCCTGCTATGCGTGAGGATTTATCATTCTTGCTGGGCGGAATGCAGGATATGGAGCGTTTGATTACGCGTATCGTCTATAATTCCGCCAATGCACAGACTTTGCGTGCTCTTTCACAGACGGCGGTGCAGGTGCCCAAAATTCTGGATACACTCATTGGGTGTAAGAGTGCGTTGCTTTCGGAGCTTTTCGACTCACTTGACCCGCTTGAGGATATAAGCGCTATGATTGAGCGCGCAATTTGCGAGACTCCGCCGTTCTCTGTACGTGAGGGCGGTATGATTCGTGAGGGCTTTCACCGTGAATTGGACGAGCTGCGCGTTCTCGTGACCGACAGCAAGGGCTACCTTGCCGGAATCGCGAAGCAAGAGCAAGAAAATACGGGAATCAACAAGCTCAAGGTAGGCTACAACCGCGTGTTTGGCTATTACCTTGAAGTGCCGAACTCGCAGAGTGGCCTGGTACCGCCGCATTATGTTCGCAAGCAAACGCTCACCAACTGCGAACGCTACATAACACAAGAGCTTAAAGAGTTGGAGAGCAAGGTTTTGGGTGCGCAGGAGCGCATTACCCGCCTTGAATATGAGCTGTTTGACCGGATCCGTCAAAAGACAGCGGCCCAGATAGCCCGCGTGCAAAAAACAGCCCGTGCTCTTGCCGATTTGGATGCGTTGTGTTCCTTTGCGCAGACGGCGACCGAGTGTCATTATTGCCGCCCTGAAGTATGCGCGGACGGTGCTATACATATTGAAAGCGGTCGCCATCCGGTTATTGAGCGCATGAAGGGGGCGGCTCCGTTTGTTCCGAATGATACAGTATTGGACCGCGAAAGTAACTGCTGTATTATCCTTACGGGACCGAACATGGCAGGCAAGTCCACTTACATGCGCCAGGTCGCGCTGATTTGTTTGCTGGCTCAGGCGGGTTCATTTGTTCCGGCTGAGCGTGCAAGATTGTGCGTGCTTGATGGCATATTCACGCGAATCGGTGCTTCCGACGACCTTGCGGCGGGGCAGTCCACATTTTTGGTAGAGATGAGCGAGGTTGCAAACATACTTTCCGCCGCAACGGCCAATAGTCTTTTGGTGCTGGACGAAATTGGGCGCGGGACGTCTACATACGATGGTATGAGCATTGCGCGCGCAGTATTGGAGCACTGTGCCGACAAGAAGAAGCTTGGCGCCAAAACGCTTTTTGCTACACATTATCACGAATTAACTAGCCTTGAGGATGAAGTTGCCGGGGTAAAGAATTATAACATAGCCGTCAAAAAACGGGGGGATGAGTTGACATTCCTGCGTAAAATCATGCCCGGTGGTGCAGACGACAGCTATGGCATTGAGGCGGCAAAGCTTGCCGGTGTGCCTGAAAGTGTGGTCCGGCGTGCAAAGCTTATACTTGCGAAGCTGGAGGATAGCGGCAAAGCGCCGCCGCCCAAAAACATAAAAGCAGTGCAGGTTGACGACGGCCAGATGTCATTTGCAAGCGAGGCGCATAGGGCCATTTTGCGCCGCCTTGCCGCGCTGGACGTAAACACCATGACCCCGTTTGAGACGATGCAGACACTTTTTTCATTTGCAAGAGAGGCAAAGAACTGTACTTAATTGTTTGAGAGGAAAACCACATGCCACAAAACGACTTTTTGACCTTGCGCCGCCGTGTTTTGGAATTGCAATTTGCTCACCTTAACGACGCGCAGCGTCAGGCGCTGTTTGCCACGGAGGGACCGCTTTTGGTGCTTGCCGGGGCGGGCAGCGGCAAAACTACCGTCATAGTCAACCGCATTGCCGCGCTGGTGCAGTTCGGTCAGGCGCATTCAAGCGATGATGTTTTTCCCGCGCCGCACGACGAGGACTGTGCCGTCCTTGAGGAATACCTGAGCCAAAACGCTGAGCACCTTCCTGCTGCGTTGCGTAAGGATGGATATGTTCCCGCGCACTGCTTGCAGAACCTTCCGCAAAGCACGGCGGATAAGCTTCGCGTTGACTGTCCGCGCCCATGGGAAATACTTGCGGTAACATTTACAAACAAGGCAGCGGGTGAACTGAAAAATCGCTTGGAGCGTGTTCTTGGCGATGCTGCGCGTGACATTTGGGCAGGCACTTTCCACTCCATGTGTGCAAAGCTTTTGCGTCGTCATGCGGCACTGCTGGGTTTTCCGTCAAACTTTACAATTTATGATACAGACGACCAAAAACGTGCCATGAAGGAATGCTTTCGTGCGCTTGGTAAGGATGAAAAGCTTCTTGCGCCAAGGGCTGTGCAGTCGGCCATCGGGCGGGCAAAGGATATGCTTATCTCGCCAAAAACATATCTGGAAGAGAATGGCGGCGACATGAAAAAGCGCCACATTGGCGAGCTTTACGCGGCATACCAAAAACAGCTCTTCCAAGCCGGGGCAATGGATTTTGACGACCTGATTTATTACACAGTCAAGCTCCTGCAAAAAAATCCGGAGATTTTGCAAAAATATCAGCGGCGCTTCCGCTATGTGCTTGTGGACGAATACCAAGATACAAACAAAGCACAGGACGTGCTCACCGCATTGCTTGCCGAGGGTTATGGCAACCTGTGCGTAGTTGGAGATGATGATCAGTCAATATACAAATTTCGCGGCGCTACCGTGGAAAATATCCTCAGCTTTGAGGAGCGCTTTCCCGGTACACGAGTAATAAGGCTTGAGGAGAATTATCGCTCTGCAGGCAATATTCTTGATGCGGCAAATGCGGTCATCGCCAAGAATGAGGGACGTAAAGGAAAAACGCTCTGGACACACGCGGATGCAGGTAAGCTGATTGCCTTTGCGCTCTGCGAGGACGAGCGGCAGGAAGGCTCATATGTTGCGGATTGCATTATGGCGGATAAGGCGGTAGGGGAGCCGTTTGCGGGTCACGCCGTGCTTTACCGCATGAATGCGCAGTCGAACATGGTAGAAACAGCACTGACGCGGCGTGGGATTCCGTACCGCGTATTGGGTGGTATGAAATTCTACGATCGCAAGGAAATACGTGATGCGCTTGCGTATCTGCAAATCTTGCAAAACGAGGGCGATATTGTGCGTCTGCGCCGGATTATCAATGAGCCGAAGCGCGGTCTTGGCGAGGCGGCTGTTACACGCTTACTGGCCATTGCTGAGAGCTTGAATGTTACACCCTTTGCCGTCATGCGAGATGCCTTGGCGTATCCTCCATTGGGCGCTGCGGCAAACAAGCTCATTGCATTTGCACAAATGATTGACGTTTTCCGTACAAAGCTGGAGGACACGCCTCTCGCAAATCTGCTAGAGGAATTGTTGGTAAAAACGGGCTATCAGGCAATGCTGCTTAATGATAAGGAAAAAGGTCAAGAACGCAAGGAAAACTTGGCTGAGCTGGGGGCGACACTGGCGCGCTATCAAGAGGAAAACCCGGAAAGCGACCTAGCCGGCTTTTTGCAAGAGGTTGCCCTGCAGACTGACTTGGACGGCTTTAATGCAGATGACGACGCTGCGGTGCTCATGACACTGCACTCCGCAAAAGGTCTGGAGTTTCCAACGGTCTTCCTAATCGGGCTGGAGGAAGGTGTGTTTCCGGGTACACAAGCGCTGTATTCGCCGGACGATTTGGAGGAGGAGCGGAGGCTTGCCTACGTGGGAATAACGCGTGCACGGCGCAGTTTGCACATTTGTGCAGCGCGTCAGAGAATGGTTTTTGGGCATACAGGACGCAACCCTGTAAGCCGTTTTGTGCGTGATATCCCCACCGATTTGCTTGAGGAGATCGAATTTGCCGCGCCAAGCAATTTCAGTGCCGGCAGCCGGCCGGGTCATCGTCCGGGAGCGGTGCAAATCGGCGGCGAATATTCCGCCGAGTCTCCGTTTGCCTCCGCGCAGAGAAAAACGGCATTTATGCCCAAACCGGCGGCGAACACAAAAAAGCCCTATGTACAATATCAACCGGGCGAATGTGTGCGACACAAAAGCTTTGGTGATGGCAAAATTATTAAGGCAACTCCGCTGGGCAATGACACTCTGCTGGAGATTGCATTTGAGCCGAGCGGGATAAAGAAGCTTATGGCGAATTATGCAAGGCTAGAGAAAGTGGGGGAGTAATTCTCATCATGTGATTGTGCCGTTTTGCCATTTAACCATTGGGACCAATAAATTTGCCTTGGAAGTTGAATCTGATAATGAATTCTCAATGGAATCTTCATGATTGTTTGGTTCCTCAATACGCGTGACAATAAACAGCATCAAATTAGGATTAGGCAGAAAATAACTGCAATTTTACTTCTCATTGCAAAGTCACTATCCCTTGTTTAAAAGTCAGGACTTATGCGATTTAAAAAGCCATATATTAAGAATCTTCACCTTACCCCACTGGCGGAGGCTCACGCATATCACTCAGCATTTGGAAGTAATCTTCATTCAGTGCATCGCTCTCATGTGTCGCAGGAGAGGGCACTTCCGGTGTTTTCTGTAGAACGGGTGTTACCGACCGCAGCGAAGAACCCGAGGTTTTACTGCCACTGCCGTACCAAAGCAAGGGATTGCTTTGTGTTTTTTCGCCGACAGACGTGGCAGAGGAGGAAGATTCTTCTGTAACAAGTTTGTCGGGCACAGCTTCCGCACCCGTACTTTTTGGGGACGAGAAGCCTGTGGCAATCACGGTCACACTCACGGTGTCATCCATATCGTCAACAGTGCGATAACCGGGAATAATCAGTGCGTCCGGTTTGGCTTTTTCGTTTATCGTGTCCATCGCATCATAAAGCTCTGAAAGGTCAAAGTCACCCCCGGCATTGAAGTGCACAATCACACCGGTTGCGCCTTCGATGGAAGTTTCCAGCAACGGACTTTCAATTGCGTCTTGAATAGCGGTTCGTGATCTATCCTTGCCTTTGCCAAAGCCAACCGCCATATGTGCAAGCCCGGCATCTTTCATCACAGTCGTTACATCAGCAAAGTCGGTATTCATGTAGCCAGGATCTTGAATCAACTGCGTAATGCTCAGCACACCCAGCCCGAGAACGGTGTCTGCCATAGCGAACGCCTTCTCCACAGTGAAACCTTGTTTCATCATCGACCGCAGTTTTTCGTTAGGAATAATAATCAGGCTGTCCACGTGCTCCTGAAGCTTGTCAATACCTTCCAATGCCAGCGTCATTTTACGCCGACCCTCAAACCCGAAAGGTTTGGTTACCACACCTACAGTGAGAACGCCGTTTTTCTTTGCTATTTCAGCAATAACCGGCGCTGCACCGGTGCCTGTTCCGCCGCCCATGCCGGCAGTAATAAATACCATATCCGTACCCCGGAGGATTTCCTCCAGAGCGTCGCGGCTCTCTTCAGCCGCCTGTTCACCAATTTTGGGGTTGCAACCAGCGCCAAGACCTTTTGTGAGCTTTTGCCCAATCAAAACAGTGCGTGAGGCGTGGCACTTATTCAAATCCTGCGCGTCAGTGTTAACTGCGATGAGTTCGCAGCCAAGAACCTGTCCGCCGTCCGCCATGCGGGTAACGGCGTTACCTCCCGCACCTCCAACGCCAATTACTCGTATTTGAGCGACTTTCAGCTCATCGCGCTCTAATTCAAAAGCCATATTTTCTTCCCCCGAAAAATCACAGGATAATAATTCATTAGATTCTACCACATCTGAGACAAAAACGCAAGCGAATAAGCACAAATTTTGCGTCAAGTTCAAATTTTTGCATATTACCCGTCTGCCGCGTCCAAACTACCTTCGAAACACAAAAGCGAAGGAAGGTATTTGGAATATGGTATACCAAGATTCCGACAAGAAGAGTCTTGCAAGTCTGCTGAGAAACAAAGGATTTTTTGCGATTGCAGGGCTGTGCCTGGTTGCCGCCGGTACTGGGATTTTTGCGGCTCATCAGTCTAACTCAAATCCACCGCCAACAAGTCCGAGCGTAACGATTGACCAGCAAGCCACAATTCCTTGGCAGCCGATTATCCCCACGACCAATGCGGGCAACGCAGTCAACAAGCCTGCCACGGATATACCCGATGAACGTACAGAACCATCCACAGCTGCCCCTACCACAACTAAACCAAATCCCAATACGCCTTATACCGGCGAGTACTCGTTGCCATTTGGAACGGATATTCTGCGCGATTACTCTAATGGCGAGATTATCTACGTGCCAACATTAGACGATTGGCGCAGTCATGACGGCGTGGACTTCGACGGTGCTCTGGGTAATGATATTATAGCCATTCAGGACGGAACAGTCAAGGGCGTGACAAAAGATGACCTTTGGGGCACAATCGTTGTGATTGACCACGGCAATGGTCTTGTTGCAAGTTATTGTGGGTTTGATAAATCCTGTGCGCTTAAAGTAGGTGCGAAAATTAAGCGTGACGCCGTTCTTGGAAAGCTTGGTGAAATTCCGTGCGAGGCCATTGACGCACCGCACCTGCATTTGGAGATCCGCGTAAACGGAAAAATTGTTGACCCACTGGCGGCAATGAACAAATTAGGAGAGCAAAACTAATGTAAATCGGGCGGTGTATAACCGCCCTTATTTTTTGAGCAAAATCCTATTGACATTGCCTGAGTAACATGATATACTACAGACAAGCAAACTCGGGGCGGGGTGCGATTCCCTACCGGCGGTGATGTTGCCTTGGCAGCTAAGTCCGCGAGCCGCGCGGGCGGTTGATTGGGTGTAAATCCCAAACCGACGGTTAAAGTCCGGATGAGAGAGTTGGAGAAAATACCCTCTTGTTGAAGTGAATCCCCCGTGTTTTGCGCGGGGGATTTTTTATTTAACCTTTCAGGAGGATTCGTCATGAACAATGAACTCAACAAAAACAAGCGGACTACGAACATGGTATTCAGGCTCACAAGCCTTGCAGTGCTTGCAGCGCTCTCGGTCAGCGTTATTTACTTAATCCATTTACCACTGATTCCCACGGCGGCATTTTTGGAATATGACCCGGCTGATATTTTTATATTGCTGGCAGGACTGTTTTTTGGCTGGATGGCAGGTTTTGGCACACTTATCGTCGCAGCGGCAGTGCAGGCCTTAACCGTCAGCGCCGGCTCGGGTTGGTATGGGTTTATCATGCACACAATCGCAACAAGCGCGCTTTTGGTTGTGACATGCCTTATGCACGAAAAAATATTGAACAAGCCGCAGATGCTGCCAATCTGCTTATTCTTTGGCTGTGTTGCAATGACGGCGATAATGATTCCTGCGAACCTGCTTATAACGCCAATTTTCATGGGCGCACCGCGTGAAGCGGTAAAGGATATGCTAGTTCCGGTAATCATTCCGTTTAACGCGATCAAAAGCGTACTGAACAGCACTGTTGCCTGTTTGCTGTGGTTAGCATTAACGCCAATTCTCCGCAAAACGCCAATGAAGGATTTTTTGCGCTGAAAGATTTGCAATTCTGCGTGTATTGTGCTAAAATGTGCTGGCAATGCTTTATATATAAAGCGGAGGAGAGGGGAGCGCGCAAAAGCGCAATATGGACGTTATCATTATCGGTGATGGCAAGGTTGGCTTTACACTCGCAGAGCAATTGGCACATGACGAAAATAACAATATTACGATAATTGACAAAAATGCTGAAGCGCTCCGAAAAACAATGGTGCGCTTGGATGTGCGTTGCATAAAAGGCAATGGCGCGAGTGTGGATATTCTGCGCGACGCGGGAATTGAAGATGCCGATTTGCTGATTGCTGCAACATCAATGGATGAGATGAACATGGTCTGCGCGCTTACGGGCAAAAAGCTGGGCGCAAAGCAGACGATTGCCAGGATACGCAATCCGGAATACGCAAACGAGGTTGACAGGCTTAAAGAATTGTTTGGGCTTGCTATGGTCATCAACCCGGAGCAAACGCTTGCGGGTGAGATTGTGAAAAGGCTGGAATGCCCTAAATTTGCCAAAGTAGAGATTTTTGAAAAAGGGCGCGTTGAGCTGCTGCAAATCAAGGTGGCGGAGAGGAATGTGCTTTGCAACTTGAGCATTCATCGTATTGCTAAAAAAATCTCGGACGACGTGCTTATTGGTGCGGTTTTGCGCGAGGGTGAGGCGATTATACCACAACCCAACAGCGATTTTATCATTCAGCCAAACGACAGCATATTTGTGCTGGGGCGGCATGAAAAAATTTCTTCGTTTTGCCGCAAAATCGGATTGCGCAGTCAAAAGCTGCGGCACATTATCATCGTAGGCGGCGGACGTGTGGCATATTATCTGGCCAAAAAACTGCACGAAATTGATATAAAAGTCAAAATCATTGAGCTAAATCCTGAGCGTTGCCACCAGCTCGCGGAGCTTTTGCCTTACGCGGATATAATAGAGGGAGACGGCTCTGATGATCAAATTCTTATAGAAGAAGGATTATGTAATATCGACGGCTTTGTAGCACTCACGGGTATGGATGAGGAAAATCTGATGGCTGTGTTGCTCGCTAAGCGAGCTGGTGTATTCAGGACCATTGCGAAGGTTAACCGCCAGAGCTACCTTGAACTTTTGGGGGAAATGGGGAACGATGACATCGTCAGTTCCAAGAGCATAACGGCAAATTATATTTTGCGCTATGTGCGCGGTCTGCAAAATGCAATGGGTAACTCTGTGGATGCAATTTACCGCATTGCAGAAGACAAACTGGAAGCAATTGAGATTGTGGCGGAAGCTAATGTCAGCATTCTTGGTGTTCCTTTAAATGAACTAAATATTGCACCTCAGGTACTCATCGCCGTGATTGTGCGCGGTAACGAAGTGATTATTCCGCACGGCGACGACCGCATAAAGCTGCACGACCGCGTGATAATATTTGCGCACGAGGGCGAAATCTCAAGTCTGGAGGATATTGTCCTGCTTTCTATGGAAAAAGCTTATGAACATTAAGTTAATTTGCAACAGCATAGGTAAGCTGTGTTATCTCAGCGCGGCATGCCTGCTTTTATCGACTTTGGTCGAGCTGCATTATCCGCCAAGGGATTTTCCATATTGGTTTTTGCTGCCAGCAGCGCTTGCGTTAGCGCTTGGTATTTTATTATGCAGGGTAAGGCCAAATGAGCAAAACCTATATGCCAGGGATGGCATTGCTGCAGTGGTTTTTGGCTGGCTTGTAATCACCTTGCTGGGGGCGCTGCCATTTCTGCTCAGCAGAGTATGTGACTCATTCATAGATTCGTTTTTCGAATCTATTTCCGGCTTTTCAACTACCGGGGCATCAATTCTTCGCGATGTAGAGTCACTTACAAAGGGCTTGCTTTTTTGGAGGAGTTTTTCTCAGTGGCTCGGAGGATTGGGCTTTTTAGCGTTAATGAGCGCATTTTCGTCTTCTGTTAAAGCGCAGACAATCTATGTCCTGCAATCGGAAATTACAGGGCCTACGCTTGAAAAGTTTGTGCCAAAAATTGAAAATACGATAAAAATACTTTATGCTATCTATGTCATTTTGACATTGGGCAGCGTTCTGGCGCTGACGTTTTGTAGAATGCCACTATTTGATGCGGTTTTAAATTCATTCGGAGCGGTGGCGACTGGCGGCTTTTCAATCAATAATGCAGGAATTGCAGAATATAACAGCCTGACAGTGGAAATCGTCCTCACAGTGATAATGCTTGCCAGCGGCGTAAACTTCACACTCTATTATATGTTTGTTACTCATAGCAAACGCGCAGTGGTTAAAGATGAGGAACTGCATTTTTATTTAGGAACGTTTGCTGTTTTGACGATTGCGATAGCTATTTGTTTGCATATGCAAGGTGTGTTTGAAAGTTTTGGAGAGAGTTTGCGTCGTTCTGCGTTCCATGTGTCATCAATAATCACAACAGCCGGCTATACGTCATATGATTATAATCTTTGGCCATTATTTCCCAAAGCCTTGCTCCTGTTGCTGATGTTTTTTGGTGGTAGTGCTGGTTCGACTAGCGGTGGAATTAAACACGTTCGTATTTTATTGCTATTTAAGCTAGTGCGCCGTGAAGTAGGAAGACTTACACATCCGCGCAGTGCACATGTTGTCACGCTTAATGGTAAAGCGGTAGATAATAAGGTTCTCCATGCGGTAGGTGTATATTTCTTTCTGTTAATTTCACTTTTTTTTGGAGCATTTATTCTTATATCGTTTGATACAAACGATTTTACGACTGCGTTTTCAGCCGTTGCCGCTTGTATAAATAGCATCGGTCCTGGGTTTAATGCCGTAGGGCCATCTGGAAATTATGCTGATTTTTCAAGTTTAAGTAAAGTGGTTTTCATAGCATGTATGTTTATTGGACGGTTGGAGATTTATCCAATTGTGGTGCTGTTTACACCGAGCTTTTGGCGTCGTTCGGGTTTAAGATGAAGCAGGATTAAAGAAGATAACTGCCAGAAGCCCTCTACATATAAGAGCAATAATTGTACAAAACATATAGTGAGTGTCAAAAACTACCTCCCGCCCGGGGGTAGCTTTTTGTTTGTGGTAGAAACTTGGAATGTGCCATTCCTGAAACCGATCCTGTAAAGAGTTCTCAAAAGCTAACCCGTTGATGTGCCTAATTGTGCTCCGCGCACACACTTCCCCCCGCCGTTTCCTGAAACCTCCTAGGCGTCGAATGGTTCTCACTCACTTCGTTGCGCTTGCGGTTATATAACAACAACCCCGGGCCGATAAAGCAAATCCCAACCGTTTGCAGCCGTTAGGTGTAGAAAAAATTGCACATAAATTTTTGCCCTTCAGCTTCCCGGGGCATCACACAGTGCTGGCGTTCGCGCCCATTGCCGTATTACTTCTTGCGTTGACTGTCAGCAAAAAATTATGTGTAAGTTTTTCACGCCGTTCCCTTTGCGAGATTTGCTTTCTCGGTCCGGTGTTGTTACACTCGCAAGCAAGTGCAGCGGAGAGTAACACAATGAAGTACAGCCGAGCAAGCCCCCACCGCGCGCCACGGAAAGAGTGT
>JAIRYC010000116.1 GCA_031267965.1 Oscillospiraceae bacterium
CAGCGTGATTTGATTCTCCGCCGCGGGTCGGTTATTCCTTTTGTGTTTTCTATTAATTTTTCTATTCTCATGATTATATCTTATCACTTTGGGATGATTAAGTAATTGCTGTTGCTCTGAAGGCGCGACTTTTGATCGCGCCTTTATAAAATTACCTGTCATGCCGTATTACTTGATATCGAACGTGCGCGTAACCATGCGGCTATCAGTCGTGACAAGCTGTTTAACAATCGCCTTGACCGGTGTGTCTTTATCTGCCAGTACAAATGCACGGGTTACCTCACGCTTTGCGTTTGGCTGTACGTCCTCACTGATAGAGGCGCCGTTGAAATCCTTGATATCTTTCAGCACTGCGTCAGAGAGCTTAAGCGTACCCTGATATGCCGTATCCGAAAGGAAAGTGAGAAAATTCATCACCGCGTTGCTGCCATTCTCAATCTCGTAAGTGATGATAATGGCATCCTTGCCGTTCTCGTCCTTGACGATTTTGTGGGATTTAATCTCCACTGTCAGTGACCCAAGAACACCTTTGTTTACAAGCTCATCAGGATTTTCAGTCGGCGTTATGGTTGGCGGGGTTACCGAGGTTATTGATGGCGTGAGCGGGTCAGTTACACCCTCGTCCTTTTTTTTATTGTGCATGGCAAAGGCAATGACTGCACCCAAAACTGCCAGCACTACAAGTATTGCCAGCAGTATTTTCCACCATGAGCTGCCTTCGTCTTGCGGTGCGTGATAGGCGCTGCCGCGGTTGTTGCTGTCGTTCATTACATACCTCCGGGTTGTTTTGCTCTCTACGGTTCTGGGGTATTGTGCCCCGACCTTCAGCAAGGTATGCATGTGGTGTATTCATTTACGCTTATATAATCGCTGGTGCACATAGTTCACCCTGCTTGCCTCTATGCGCTTTTTACCCTTGGGACTTTGCGAAAATCCGGAGAAATTTCTTCCAAGCAAGTGCTTTTCGTGCTTTGGAAACCGTTTCCACTCAGTTCCAATGAACAAATCTGATCTCAGAAACTTTTAAAACGCAAAAAGTCTTTATTTATAAGGAATTTTTAAGATTTATGCTACCAACGCGTTTTTCTGCGCAATGCCGTAGCCAGCTCACATGAAGATTACTCATTGAGGAGCGCTGCGCCCAAAATCCCTGCGTCATTACCAAGCGAAGCGGCAACCAATTCCGTCTGTCTATCCGCGTTGCATGAGTAACGTTCACGTGCAATAACATGACGAAGAGGCTCAAGCAAAACCTCTCCCTCTTTGCCAATGCCGCCGCCAATACAAACCATCGCCGGCTGAAAAATATTAATAATATTCACAATTCCGGTCGCAAGGAAGGCGATGTAATTTTTCACAACCAGCTTACCGGCTTCATCGCCCTTCTTTGCCGCACGGAAAGCCGTCTGTCCGTTGATATTATCATAACTGTCGTCACAAAGTTGCCACATTAGGCTGTCTTGGTTTGAGCGCATTATATCGCGCGTCTGCTGGACCAATGCGCGCGCACTCGAATAACTCTCCCAGCAGCCACGGCGTCCGCAGGTGCAACGGCTGCCATCCTTTATAATGACCATGTGCCCCATCTCACCCGCCGCATAGTTTATTCCGCCAAGTATTTTGCCGTCAACAATAATCCCACTGCCAACCCCCGTGCCCAGCGTAATCATTATAAAAGAATCAACACCGTTCCCGGCTCCGGCACGGCATTCGCCCAGTGCGGCGGCGTTGGCATCATTTTCAAGATAAACGGGCTTAGCAAAGTGATTTTGCAATATCAACACTGCCGGGACATTGCGAAAATCCAGATTGTTGGCATAGGTAATCAGCCCAGTGCGTTTGTCGATTGAGCCGGGCGTACCAAGACCGATGGACATAACATCTTCAACGGTGATTCCCGCCGAAACAATTGCTTCCTCTGTCGCCGCGATAATATCCGCAAATATCTGTTCGTAAGGACGCGGTGCGTTGGTTTTGCGCTGTCCCCGACCAATTATACGCAGATTTTCATCCGCCACGCCCACTGCAATGTTTGTGCCGCCAAGGTCAATGCCGATTTTGTACACGGTTTATCACTCCTGTGCGATTGATCATTCCAATATAAACGGGCAGCAATGTACTTTGACCGGTAGTCATAAATTTCTTGCAAAGCGTTCGCCAAAATCCTCCGCCGCCGCGATATCGTCCACCGTTGGTACAAGTGTAACTTTAAATTGTTCTTCAAACACACGGCATTTAAGGTTGCCCAAGCGTGCTGCCGTGTTGGTGAAGCCTTCACCGCTCCAGCCGTATGAGCCAAATAGCGCGGCGGGACGTTTGGCAATATTCACCGCGTCCGCGTGCGCAAGCAAGGTGTGAATTGGCGGGACCGCATCACGGTTCATTGTCAGGCATCCGATAGCAAACGCATCGTTTACGTTGAGCAGCTCCTCAAGCTTCGCCATATCGTGGTCGATGATGTTGTATGTCTCGCACTCAGCTTGTGGAAAGACACGCAAAATCCCGCGGCGCACAGCTTCGGCAAGCGCGGCGGTGTTGCCGTATGCAGAGCAATAAAATATGGGGATTCTCTTTTGTGCAGCTATTTTTTCACGGCTCCAAAACGCATATTTTTCCAGCGCATGCTCCAGCATCAGCCCTTGAGTAAGCACCGGACCGTGCGAAGGGCATATTATATCTGGTTGCAGCGGTTCGATTTTCTCCAGCCCTTTGCGTACCCATGGCAGGAAGGGTCCAAAAATGCAATCGAAATAATTCTTCAGTGCGCTTTCATAAGCCTCATGATAAACAAAATGCTTGTCCAGTACACCGGGCTCACAGTAGTGCGCACCTAAAAAGTCGCACGAAAACAGCACCTTATCCTCTTCAAGATAGGTGAACATCGAATCCGGCCAATGCAAAAATGGCGCGGGCAAAAAGCGCAAGGTTTTGCCTCCAAGATTAAGCGTTTCGCCGTCCTTGACAACATGCACGCGCAGATCCGTTATATTCGTGATGTTTTTTAGATAAACACTTGCCGCCCGCGTTGCGAAAACCTCAATATCAGGGAATTGCTTCAACAACTCGGCAACACACCCGGAGTGGTCCGGCTCCGTGTGATTTATGATGAGGTAATCCGGCGCATTCCCTTGCAAAATCTCAGATATCTCCTCCTGAAACAATGCGGAAAAGCTTTTGTGCGCCGTTTCAATCAGCGCAATTTTGTCCGTGCCACGCACCACATAGGAATTGTAGCTTGTTCCGTATTCCGTGCGCATGATCACGTCAAACACGCGCATATTTGGATTCAGCACGCCTGTAAAATACACACCGTCAAGCAGTTTTTTCACGCCATAATCCTCCTGTGTCAACTAATCTGAATTGCACTAATAAAGTAGCCATCTTTTGACGTGCGCAGAGTGATTTTGCTGTACTTGTTCGGCTCAGGCTGAATTATATTGCCTTTTTCATCCTGCAGGTATTCTGACGCGGGAATATAGCCAACAGTCAGGATAATGGAACGCGATTTCTTTTGTATATCGGTCACACGCGGGATATAGATAGGCGCAATGGCGGTGATGGGCACCAAATAGGCCTGTTTTGTTTTGTCATACGTAAAGACGTAGTCTCCGCCGTCAATCGTGGCATGTTCGAGTGTATCAAGAACGCCAAACAGCGCCGCAAACTGCGCGTCAACATCCGCTTTAGGGATTTGAAAGCCCGCACCGTCCGCAAGCGGTACAGTTTCATACTGACCTGTTTCCAGATTTGATTGCAGAATTTTCCAAATCGTGCAGTCAAGCAACTGCATCTGCGAGGCCTGGCTCACGTCGTCAAATGGGTCTGGGTCGTTGCGGATAACAGGGGCAAGGAAAGTCTCATATTCTGTGCGCCTGGCACTGTCTCCAAACAAATTACCGACACTCCTGCCGGCAAGCATAATCAATGTAATTGCGCCAAAAATCGCCAGCAATATTACAAGCAAGCCCAAAACAAACGAGCCGATGCGCTTATTACTTGCCTTCTCCATGAGGGGTTCCTCCAAACTATCTAATCTGTCCGCTGCCGCGTATTAAATATTTCTCGCTGACCAAATTGGCAAGCCCCAAAGGTCCGCGTGCATGCAGCTTTTGCGTCGATATGCCGATTTCCGCACCAAAGCCGAATTCGCCGCCGTCAGTAAACCTTGTGGACGCGTTGACGTAAACCGCCGCGCTGTCAACTTCACGCAAAAAGCGTTCCGCCGCCGCGTAATTTTGTGTGATAATCGCCTCGCTATGGTGTGTAGAATACTGCGCAATGTGAGCAATCGCCTCATCCAGGCTATCAACGACTTTCACGCTCATCACGTAGGCGCCGTACTCCGTGCCCCAATCGTTCTCAGCCGCGGGAACTGTCCCGGGCAAAATTGCGCAAGCCGCCGCATCGCCGCGCAGCTCGACCTTTTTAACCGCAAGCCGTTCCGCAATAACCGGCAGTGCCTCAACCGCAACGGATCTGTGCACCAACAGGCTTTCTGCCGCGTTGCAGACCGAGGGGCGGCTGGTTTTGGCGTTGTGAATAATCTCCGCCGCCATGCCGATATCCGCACTTTTATCCACATAGATATGGCAGTTACCCGCACCTGTTTCGATGACAGGAACACGCGCGTTCTCAACAACTGCGCGGATAAGCCCTGCGCCGCCGCGTGGAATGAGTACATCAATCAACCCGGTAAGCCCCATCATCTCAGCCGCACTCTCGCGTGAGGTATCCTCTACTAGTTGTATGCAGTCTGCGGGAAGCCCCGAACGCTCTAATGCTTGGCGCATAACTTCAGCAATCGCGGTGTTGCTGTGGATAGCTTCTTTGCCGCCGCGGAGTATGCACGCGTTGCCTGCCATGAGACAAAGTGCAGCCGCGTCACTGCAAACGTTGGGGCGAGCTTCAAAAATCACACCCACCACACCCAGCGGCACAGTGATTTTTTCAATGCGCAATCCGTTTGGACGCACTGTACCCCACAGCACACGGCCTACCGGATCCTCCTCGGCCGAAATATCACGCACACCCTTAGCCATGCCGACAATGCGCCCCTCGTCCAGCGAGAGTCTATCCAGCAGTGCCGCAGACATACTGCTCTCGCGTCCCGCCTGCAGATCCAGCGCGTTTGCCGCAATTATTTCCGCGCAACCAACTTCAAGCCCTCCGGCGATAGCCTCTAACGCGGTGCGTTTGGCAACACCATCAAGCTTTGCCAGTTGAGTACGCGCTGCTTGCGCGCGTTCACCCATTGCGCGGATTGTGGGCATTACAAGAGTCTCCTAATCATGTGAGCGCAATTGCCAACCTGCCCGCCGCCAACAATGTTTTTCCAGCCGATTGACAATCGCATTGCGAATTATTCTTCGTTACCGTGGTCATGCCCACAGTCGCAGCTGACATCAAATTCCAGCAACTCGTTGCAAACAGGGCAGTGGATTTCGCCTTCGTCAAGGATTTCTTCGTCCACGGCAAAAGTTTCGCCGCATGCAGGGCACTGCACCTCGACATCGCTGTCCCCATCATCGTCAATTGTCCAGTCCTCGCCCGTGAGCTCCTCGTAGACATAATCCTCAAGCTCGTCTAAATCCTCGTCCACAGCGTCAAGCTGTTCGCTCAACTCCGCAACGGTGTTCTCCAGCGCCTTAACCGTGCTCGCCGCTTCCTCCAGCACCGCAATGATTGCGGAAATCAAACGCCCGTGCGTTTCGTTCTCATCCAGCCCTAAGCCCTCAGAAAGCCCTTTAAGGTGGGCAACCTTTTCGCCTAATGTCATCGCCATCGGTTTGTCCTTTCGTGTACACAATGTGTAACTGCGTTTGGATTTCACGCGCGGGATAAGTATTCCCCGGTGCGCGTATCCACCATAACAACCTCGCCCTCGTCAATAAAGAGTGGGACTTTGATTTCCGCACCGGTTTCCAGCGTAGCAGGTTTGGTTGCATTTGTTGCGGTGTTTCCTTTAAAGCCCGGGTCAGTCTGCGTGATTTGGAGCGTAACCGTATTGGGCGGTTCCAAGCCGAATACGCTGCCCTTGTAAGAAAGCACGCGGCAAACCACGTTCTCCTTAACAAAACGGAAGCTGTCCGGCAGTATATCCGCGCCGATTGGTACCAATTCAAAGCTCTCAGGGTCCATGAAATAATGCAGTCCGCCATCGCTGTAGCTATACTCCATGTCCTTGCGTTCAATGAATGCCGTTGGGAATTTTTCTGACGGGTTGAATGTGCGCTCAACAACCGCACCGCCAATCACGTCGCGAATCTTAGTGCGCACAAAGGCTGCGCCCTTGCCCGGCTTGACGTGCTGAAACTCAATGATGGAATAGACGCTGCCATCCATCTCAAAGGTGACGCCATTACGGAAATCGCCTGCTGAAACCATGGTATATTCCTCCGATAAAAGCATTTAAATAATATTGTACCGCATTTTACACAAAAATGCAAGGCTATGCAACGTTGCAATGCACCGTTAAAACTCCAGCCGATTTGCGATATACCCGTCCAGCGCCACGATAGCTATGCGCTCCTGCGCCATCGTGTCTCTGTCACGGACGGTAACGCAGCCGTCCTCCAGCGAATCAAAGTCAAAAGTGACGCAAACCGGCGTACCGATTTCGTCCTGGCGGCGGTAGCGTTTGCCTATGCTGCCGGAGTCGTCGTACTCAACGGCAAACTGCTTGGCAAGCTTATCATAAACGGCGCGCGCGCCCTCCTCCAGCTTTTTTGAGAGCGGCAGTACTGCAGCCTTGACCGGTGCAAGTGCCGGGTGTAGACGCAACACAACGCGCACGTCGTTTTTTTCTGCGTCCACAACCTCTTCGTCGTAGGCATCAACAAGGAAAGCAAGTGCAACACGGTCGGCTCCAAGCGACGGCTCAATAACATACGGCAAGTATTTCTCATTTGCTGCCTGGTCAAAATACTCAAGGCCTTTTCCTGAGGTATTTTGGTGCTGTGTGAGGTCAAAATCTGTGCGCGAGGCCACGCCCCACAGCTCGCCCCAGCCGAACGGAAAGCGGAATTCAAAATCCGTTGTGGCATTGGAATAGTGTGAAAGCTCCTTGGCCTCGTGGTCGCGCAAGCGCAGATTTTCCTCCTGCAAGCCCAGTGAAAGCAGCCACTGCTTGCAGTAATCCTTCCAGTAAGCAAACCACTCCAGTTCTGTGCCGGGCTTGCAGAAAAACTCCAACTCCATCTGCTCAAACTCACGGATACGAAAGATGAAATTGCCCGGCGTAATCTCGTTGCGGAAGCTTTTGCCAATTTGGCACACACCAAACGGAACTTTGCGCCGCGTGGTTCTCTGGATGTTGGAGAAGTTGACGAAAATACCCTGCGCTGTTTCCGGGCGCAAATAAAGCTCTGCTTTGCTGTCCTCGGTCACACCCTGGAAGGTTTTGAACATCAGGTTAAACGAACGGATATCGGTGAAGTCCGTTGCGCCGCAATCCGGGCATGCAATGGCATTATCACGGATGTACGCGCTCAGTTGCGCAAAATCCCAGCCGGCGGGATTGACGCCGCCGTCCTCAATAAGCTTATCAGCGCGGTGGCGCGTCTTGCAGGACTTGCAGTCCATCAGCGGGTCGGAGAAGCCGCCTGCGTGCCCGGAAGCTACCCAAACCTGCGGGTTCATGAGGATAGCGCTATCCAGACCCACGTTGTATGGGTTCTCACGCACAAACTTTTTCCACCACGCAGCCTTGACGTTATTTTTGAATTCAACGCCAAGCGGGCCGTAGTCCCATGCGTTAGCAAGGCCGCCGTAAATCTCGCTGCCGGGATAAACAAAGCCGCGCCCTTTGCAAAGCGTGACGACTTTTTCCATGTTTTTTTCGGTGTTTTTCATGTTGCTTCTCACTTTCCCAAATTGCGAGGTTAATTATAGCGTATTGTCGGGTGAAAAGCAAGGCGGAGCGTTACAATTGCGGCGGGTTTAGCTTGCAGTCCGGCCAAAAGCCAAATTCGGCGTTTTTTGCCCGTGTAGTGTTAGGTACGGCGTATGCTGCACTTTGTCTCTTGTGTGAGCCTATGTTCTTCGCCAAATTTATTTAATCTAATTTTATATGCTTTCAAAAACCACAACATTGCGTCTGTATAATGGCCTTGATTAAAATGCACACACCCAATATTGTTATAAACATTTGCTGTTTTCGGATGATCTGCGCCATGTGTTTTTTCATAAATAGGCAACGCCTTTTCATACCATTCCAGTGCTTCTTGGTAATCACCGTTTTTGTAATATGCCAAGCCTAATTTAGCGCAAGCGTATCCAAACTCTTCCTCAGCCCCAATTGCGTAAACAACATTGCGCAAAGCTCATTTGTCAGTCGCAGATAAATCTCACGCATTATCCCTGAAGATCTTCAAAAATTCGCGTAATCGTCCCATTTCTTCAAAAAGTCGTTATTTTTCCGGTGTTATAATAAAATGTGACGAAATTGTCAGACCGCCATGCATTGCTGAAACAAATCCCAAAGCGGCTGAGAGTAATCGACATAATATTTGTGCGGATTTTCAAAGCGCAGCACTTCATACCAAAGGGCATCCAAAAGCGCAGCTTCCGGTTTTTCGGGCGGCTTATTGGCGATATCAACAGGCTGCAAAAGCGGCGCGGCGGTATATTCAGCCACCACCTTGCGCTTCCAAGTCTGGTGCGGGTCAAAAAGCCAATACGGCTCGCCGTTCGGCAGGACCTCGCCCTCAAGCGCAAGCACGTCAGCCAAAGCCTTGCCTTCGTTGTCTAATATGCGCCAAAGCTGCTTGCGCCCGGGCGGCGTGATTTTGTCGATATTCTGGCTGCGCGTCATGCGGGGCCGACCATCGGCTTCGCCAACGGCAAAACATGCGGTAAACTCATTGCACATAGGCAGTTTATCAACACAAAAAACGTCTATCGGCGCGCCTTGACGTTTTAGGTCGCGAATCAGGAACTCGTCAAGCGCACCGCCGGCCTGAATGCGGCATTTGTCCAGCCCGGCGGCATCCAGCAAGCGGCGGGCATGAATCGCCTGATAAGCAATGTCTCCGCTGCAAATTTTTACGGCAACATGTCGCGACGGATGTGCCTTGAACGCCTCAATTGCATGGGGTACTCCGCTCTGCAGAGTTGAGAACGTATCCACGGGCAAAACGCAGTCGTCGGCATGTTCGCGGCAGAGATATTCAAAAGCCGCCGGTTCATCAGCAAAGCAATTGACAAACGCATTGCCCGCAAGCGCTTGCTTCGCATCGCCGGAAAACTGCACCTGTACCCCGTCCGCCGCAAGCAAAAGCCGCGCAGAAACGGTTGCCGCCACAGATTCTTCGCGAACAAGGCGCAATACCTCCGGCGCAATTTTAAGGAAGGCGGCAGGCTCGCTTTGAACGGTCAGCACAGGTTCACCTGGAAAAACCGGTGTACCTTCCGGCACCGCACGGATTGTTCCGCCGAAGCCAACACGCTCCAAAAGCTGTAAAACCGCCGCCGTCCCGGCAAATGCTGTAAAACCGCCGCCGCGGGGATTCCTTTGGAAATAAAGCTCAAAATATGCGTTTGCGCAAAGCTTACTGATAACCATGCCATCCCCTCCTAATAAAAAATAAAGTATAGCACTTTTTACCTGTATGTTCAATCCCATTTGCATTCATTCGAGCCGTGTGCTATACTATAGCAAAGAAAGGATGCGCGAAAAAAGCGTAAAGGTTTAACAGCTTTTTGTGCGTGCCATTTCTTGCACATGGTGCGCAAAATGGCAGGAGGTACAACAAATGGGACTTATTAAAGCGGCAATCGGCGCGACCGGCGGCACTCTTGCTGACCAGTGGAAGGAATTTTTTACCTGCGACGCGCTTGATAACAATACACTCGCTGTGCGTGGTCACAAGCAGACGAGCCACCGCAGTTCGAACACAAAAGGGCATGACAACGTCGTCACGTCCGGGAGCGGCATCGCGATTGCTGACGGGCAGTGCATGCTGATTGTTGAACAGGGGCGCATCGTGGAGGTTTGCGCAGAGCCGGGCGCTTATACCTATGACGCTTCCAGTGAGCCGTCAATCTTCTGCGGCAACCTTGGCCAAGGGCTGCGGAATGTGTTTGCCACAATCGGCAAGCGCTTCGTTTATGGCGGCGACGCGGCAAAGGATCAGCGTATTTATTATTTCAATACCAAAGAAATATTCGATAACAAATTCGGCACAAACAACCCGGTTCCCTTCCGCGTTGTGGACAAGAACATTGGGCTTGATATTGACGTTTCGGTGCGCTGCAACGGAATTTTCACCTACCGTGTTGAAAACCCATTGCTGTTCTATACAAATGTTTGCGGAAATGTTGATGATGCCTTCCGCAAGGAACAAATTTCTGAAACATTGCGCACGGATTTGCTCAATGCATTGGCGCCTGCGCTGGCAAAAGTCAGTGAGCTTCAGATTCGCCCCAACCAAATTGCAAGCAAAAGCATGGAGATGCGCGATGCCCTACAGGATATTCTGACAGCGGAGTGGGTGGGCAAACGCGGCTTGCAGATTTTGAGTGTCAGCTTTAACCCCGTGACGGTTCCGCCGGAGGATGAAGAGCTGATTAAACAGGCACAGCGCGCGGCAATGCTGCAAAATCCAACCTATGCTGCGGCGGCTCTTGCTACGGCGCAGGCCGACGCAATGAAGGCGGCAGCCGAAAACGAAGCCGGCGCAATGACGGGCTTTATGGGCATGGGCTTTGCCCAGCAAATGGGCGGCGCAAACCCGGCGCAGTTATTCCAGTTTGGCGCGCCTCCAACAGGACAGACAAGCGTTCCGACTCCGCCGCCCAGCACACCCGCTCCTGCGAACCAAGGCGCATCAAGTTGGGTATGCGCGTGCGGCGCAAGCAACAGCGGGAATTTCTGCACCAACTGCGGCATGGCTAAGTCGGCGGTCGCAGCTGCGTGTGCAACCTGCGGCTGGACTGTTCCCCAAGGGCAAGCGAAACCGAATTTCTGCCCCAATTGTGGAGTTAAGCTGTAGCGCTCTCTGTCAGGAGATAAGCAGATTATGGAACAGACTTTTAAGCTGAGGACCGACTGCCGGGCTTCTGAGAACGCGCAATGGGATGAAGTGTGGAACGCCTTGCAGCAGTTGACGGTCAGTAAGGATGCCTTTCTTGTCTTAACAGAAGCGGTACCCAACGGACCGGTTGCATATATGCAGGCTTGCCAAGAAAACGGCAGCTATCACATGGAAGTACAGCTTGTGGATGCCCAAGGGCATACGCAAAACTTGTACTGCGTTCTGCCCTTCTCGGAACTCACGGCGATTTTTGAAAACTGGTTTCTGCGGGGACAGGTGCCGGACACAAATCGGTGGATAGTTATGGAACTCGGATTAGTTTCTGAAGCGTCCAATGCGCAAGACGCGCGCAAAAACAAAATCATAACAATGGCAATCGCAGTGGTTGCGGCAATGATCATTGGTCTTTGCTGCGTATATATTGTATGGGACACTTTTCTGCGCTATTGACCACTTGACGGCCAAACGCCACCCCCTACATAAATTAAGAGGAGAAAGTCCTATGTCCCAACTGTTGGAATACAAATGCCCCAACTGCGGCGGCGCAATCGCTTTTAGCCCCGGTGCGCAAGAGCTTGTTTGTCCATATTGCAACGGGCACTTTCCGGTGCAGTCTTTGCAATCAATGGACAGCGCGCTGAACCAACCGGCGACGGAGCCTGAGTGGCATAAACAACCGGGAGCCGAGTGGTCAAGCCATGAACAGGATGGCATGTCTGTCTATGCCTGCAGCTCATGCGGCGGTGAAATTATTGGCGACAATACGCTTGCGGCGACCTCTTGCCCGTTCTGTGGCAACCCCGTGGTGATGTCGCGTCAGTTTGCGGGCGATTTGCGTCCGGATTTGGTCGTGCCGTTCAAGCAGGACAAAGCCGCTGCCATCGCCGCGCTGTCAAAGCATTATAAAGGTAAGCCGTTTTTGCCAAAGCTCTTCCGCGATGCAAACCGCTTGGAGGAAATCAAAGGCATGTATGTGCCGTTTTGGCTCTTTAGCGCACATGTTGACGCATATATAAGCTACAACGCTACACGTGTGCGCCGCTGGAGCGATTCCAATTACGACTACACAGAAACCAATCGTTATCTTGTGAACCGCGAAGGCTCGCTGGCATTTTCAAACGTCCCCTGCGACGCATCCTCAAAAATGCCAGACGACCTGATGGATTCATTGGAGCCATTTGACTGGAATGACGCCGTGGATTTTAAAACGGCGTATATGGCGGGCTTTTTTGCCGACAGGTATGATGTGGACAGTGTACAGTCCGCGCCGCGTGCAAATCTGCGCATTGCCCGCACCACTGAGACGCTTTTCCGGCAGAGTGTGGCAGGCTACAATACTGTAGTGCCGGTCGGGCAGAATATACACCCCTCCCACGGGACGGTGCGGTATGGCCTGTTGCCTGTTTGGCTGCTCAGTACACACTGGAAGGATAAAGTCCATACCTTCGTAATGAACGGTCAGACGGGTAAAATGGTTGGTGATTTGCCGGTTTCTGTTGGTAAATTTGCGGCATGGTTTTTGGGTTTGGCAGCAGGAATTGGCGGAATTATTGCGTTACTGTTGCATTTTTTTAACTGAGAGGACAAAGAAATGATATACCGTAAAGACATATCTTCCTTCACAGCGTTTCTTTTAGTTCTGTGTGCACTGTGGAGTTTGCTGGGATTTTCTGCCCTGGCATTAACCCCAACCCAACCCGTTACCTCGAGGCAAACGCAAACAACCAAGCCCCAATCCACAACCACCAGACCAGCAGTGACAACCACTGTACCATTAACTGCCGCACTCAGTAAAGCACACATTGAGCAGTTGGTCGTTGACAACGCTGGATTATTAACCGATGCTCAAGTGAAAGCGCTGCGCAAAAAGCTTGCCGATATTTCCCGGCGGCAATTTGCAGATGTTGCTGTGGTTACAGTTGAATCGCTCAATGGAAAAACGGTCGCAGAATATGCAGATGATTATTTTGATGAAAACGGGTATGGCCAAGGCAAACAGAAAGAAAAAGACGGCATACTGTTCTTGATAGCTATTCATGACAGAGAATGGGCAATGAGCACCTGCGGCTTTTGCATTCAGGCTTTTACCGATACCGACCTTGACTACATGGAAAATGAGTTCCTGCCATCCCTCCGCAGCGGCGATTTTGCCAATGCATTCGCCGTATTTGCCAATTTGTGCGATGAAGGCTTACGGCAATATCATGTCAACAAAAACAATCCTAAAAATCCAAACAAGGATGATACGCCTTATTATCCTGACACAGATTGGATACCAAGTTATCCGTCAGACTGGACATACAATGGCCTATCCTCCGGATTAACAGCCGGAGGTAAAATTCTTACAAGCTTGGTTATTGGCTCCGTTATTTCGCTTATCATTGTGCTGATTATGCGCAACCGTCACAAAAGCGTAAAGCGGCAGTCTTCCGCTTTAAACTGCGTTGTGCCGGGCAGTGTGAACATCATAAACGCGGGCGAAATTTTCCTCGGCAGTTCAGTCGCCAGACACGCGCGCCCGGAGGAGAGCAACTTTAGCAGCGGCGGCGGACACTCTTTTGGCGGCGGAGGCAGCAGCACACATACAAGTTCGTCCGGTTCTACACACGGCGGCTCAAGCGGGCATTTTTAATATGGCAAACATTCGTTGTGTCCTGTGGGACTGGAACGGTACATTACTGGACGACGTTGGCGCATCACTCGCAGCAGTGAATGACATGCTTGCACGCCGCCACCGCCCAGCAATTGATTTGTTGGCATACCGGGAAGCAATTGGCGTACCTATCCGTAGATTTTATAATATACATTTTGACATGACACAAGAGAATTATCCCGCTCTTTTGAGCGAATATAGCAAGGATTATACCACGCACTTGACCAAATGCAATTTGGCAAGCGGTGCTATTGCTTTGCTGAAAAAGCTGCATTTTACAGGTGTTTTACAAGTTATACTCAGTTCCAGTGAGCAGAAAATTGTTGAGAATGCGTTGGCGCGTTACAATGTCGCGCAGTATTTTGACGCAGTTTTGGGCGCATCCGATTACTTTGCCGATAGTAAGCTGGAACGGGCGCGTGAATATCTGCGGGTACAAACCCCCCCCCCTAAGCAAGTGTTGCTTATGGGCGATTTGGTGCATGATTTTGATGTTGCGCAGGAGCTTGGCACACAGTGCGTTTTGGTCAACTGGGGACACCAAGGTGAAGCACAATTTGTGAGGCTGGGTGCACAGGTAATATCTTCGCTTTGTGAACTTGAACTTTTGCCATGCTCCCCGCACGCGCGGGGATGATACACCTCCGCTCTGCCACGGCGTCCGGCACCGGCGATATGAGTATCCGGTGTCCGCCGGGTCCTGGTCGCCCGGATGGTCGTCGTCATCATAGACCAGCAAGCGCGACGGGACATAAGTAGTGGTCTTTTTCTTTGCGGGGGCTTTCGGAGCGGCAGCAGTCTCGGTGTCCTGTGTAGCGGCTTCGGTGCTGTCTTCGGCGGCTGGCTCATCAGTGGCGGCAAGCGCCGTCTCTATCTCGGCCAAGCATGCAAGCAGCTTCGCTTTTTCGGCCTCGAGGGCTGCGCGGACGGGTGCGATGTCCGCTTTTACTTCGAAAGTGACGCCGTCCGGAAGCTCTTCGCTCTCCAGCGCCGCCTCGGGCACGTCGTAGATATCCAGCTTGAGTACATTTTACCACTCTGTGCCCAAAAAGTCAAGCCTTTGCGGATAAAGAAAAAAATCGGGGAAAAGTTACCGAAGCAACTCTCCCCCTACTAAAAGCTGCAGCTGTAACTGCGACTTTTTCATATGATACTAGTATACACAGACGTGCCCAAAACGTCAAGCCTTTTTGAATCCGCTCGCCTTAGCGAATCCCGTCACAGTCGCCCCACGCCCGAAAGCCCATGGGTACGCCGTGCCCGGATAGTAGCGCAAAAGCGTGTACTTTCCGCCCTGCGCCACCGTGTGCGGAGTGGTCTTCGCCGTGCTGCTGCCCGCATACGCTCCGGTGATGATTACAGTATCGCCGATTTTTGGGCTGTAGATAGGCGGCGGTGCAGGGAGTTTTACCGGCGTGCTTGTCGCGGGCTTCGACGGTGTGCTCAACGCAGGTTTGATGGGGGTCGGCGCAGGAGCCGTGGCAGCAGGTGTACAATGTCCCTCCCGGCAAAGCCTTTGCACCAGTAAGATATGGCAGCGGATCTATCCACGTGCTTCCCTTGCGCAGACCGAGGTGTAAGTGTAGCCCAGTGCAGTATCCGGAGCGTCCCATAGTGCCAAGCACTTGCCCGGCTTTTACCTTGTCACCTTTTTTGACTGCCACGGTCTCGAGGTGACAGCACAGCACCGTATGTCCGCCGCCCACATCGAGTTCGGCCATATTCCCGTACTGCGCCGAGCCGACAAGATTCAAGTTTCCAACGTTTTTGTATCCCGTTTGCACAGCGGTCATCGTACCGGCCCATGGAGCAAGGATTGTATCCGATTTTGCTGGAGCGTCATCGCGCCAAAAATCGCAGCCATGATGGTTGTAGTCTTTGCCTTCGCCCCAAAAGTCTTTTTGCAAGCCGAAAGACAGGGAAAGACGTGCTTTCCCGCAGCCCAGTATAGGCACTTTTGCTTTAATTGCTGCCATTTTATTTGCCTCCGCTTTCTTGTACTTCCGGCACACCAGCCACGCTCGTGAGTAGGCTGAGCAGCCCGGCCATACCGATGATCCCGGCTAGGGCCACCCAGTCCACACCCCAAAGCGTGCTTGCCGCCAGCGACGCGATCGCCGTCTGCGCTACCGTTTTGACCGCGCGGGTGAGCGCAGCCACCCACCAATCTTTGCTTGTAAAGCATGTAAAACCTTTCATTTTTTGACCTCCTGTTATTTTGTCAGCGCGATTTCGCGGAGTTTGGCGTCAAGTTCTTTTTTTATGTCCTCTGCGCGACTAAGCACGCTCTCCGCGAAGCCATTTATCCCGTGATTTTTGAGCGCTTTTGCGATTTCCAAAAGCATTTCCAGTGTGTCAGCGTCCACCTTTGTGCGCAGTATGTCCAGCTCTGCCGCTTGCTTTTTCCGGCCCAGACGGTAGCCGCCAGCGGCCCCGATGAGCGCGACAATCACCGCCACAAGACCATTTATCAGTTCGATCCTCATTGTCTATCCCTCGCTTTCTTCTGTGCCAGAAGCTGTCACCCAGCCAAGCAGCTGCGCGACCTGTGCGCGCCAGCGTGGCGGCACATCGTCGAGCGTCTTTTCGCCGGCCCGTACGTATCGGGCGTAGATCTCAGCCACCTTGGTGAAAAAGCAGCTTAATCCCGCCTTGAAGGTCGAGGGCGTGCTGATTACCCTCGCCAATATGCGGACGAATCTGGCGAAAAACACGCTGGAAATCATCAAACAGGCGTATGGCAGCGGGGTGAAAATTTTCCCGCACCCGATACCCTACTCGACCAAAGTCAAAGAAGCCAGCGCGTCCGGCAAGAGTATTTTCGCCTATGACCCGCGCGGCGCGGCGGCGTACGCTTACGAGCAGCTTGTAAAGGAGGTGGAACGCGATGCTGTTTTTGAAATCAAGAACAGCATCGGCACGGTCGTGGACACCATAACCACCGACAAAAACGGCAAGGCGCAGAGTAAGGACTTGAAGCTGGGCGATTATCCGCGCCCTATCTCTCTTTAGATATGTGCGATATTAAGCTATTTTTACGCCTGGCATCAGGTACGATCCAGACGACATAAGGGAATACACCTGACTGTTGCTGCTCTGCGCCGGTGCGCTGGTAGTGAATGTAGCGTTCACATTTTTCAAGGATTCGTGCGACGGTTTCGGTGTCTCTGTCTATTTCAATGAACCAGTGATCCTCATAGCCGTCAGACCGAATTGCCGCATAGAGATCGGGCTTGAGAGTGTCAGTTTTTCCAAGCCTCGCAAAATAATATCTCCAGCTGTCAGGTTCAAATTGAACGCCGGCTATCACAAAGTCGTGCTTAGCGCAAATTTCAGTCAGCTGTACCCAGGCTTCAGAAATGAGCAAAGTGTGGCTAAGAAAAGTCAGCGAGGGTTCACGGTATGGCTTATGGATTTGACGGTCGGCAGAGTACATGTGCAGCAGACGAAAGCCGGCTTGTGTCAGCCGCCAGACGTAAGAGCCGCTGCCGGCGCGCACGCCGCCGATGCGCCGCTGTAAGGACTTGATTAGTCCATAATCCCGCAAGCGATTCAGGCAGCGATATGCCGCCGAAAATTGTGCTGTCTGGCTTTCAGCATTGCCGCCGAAATACAATCGTACAATCTGCTGACCTGTGAGATAACGGCAGTCCCGTAGCGCTTCAAGAATAGCGTTGTCCCTTTCGGTCAGCTCGTGCCGCAGCTCCTCCAAGCGGCGTTTAGTCACACGGCTCAACACAAAGCCCTCCTTTCCAGACGTCGCCCGGCGCACCCTTTATGTTTTATGTGTACCGAGGGTACACATAAAATGTCAGATGGCTTGCTGGGATAAGATGGGGATGGTTTGGGAGTTTGAGAGGTATTGAGGTCAACGTGATTGTTCGGGCGGTTATTCATAAGAGCGTTGGGGTTTTGTGAGGGGATTCGGATTTTTTTCATGATAATCTCCATTCTGCCGCTACGCGTCAGCACAAATAGTAATGAAAGAGGACTGAGCAAGCGGCGTTTAATTGTGATATAATTTGTTTGAGGAGAAGGCACACTACA
>JAIRYC010000027.1 GCA_031267965.1 Oscillospiraceae bacterium
ATAGGATGAAAACAGTCCGCGTCTTTTTCTGGCGGGATTGCGTGCAGAATCGCCTGCTCATCAATGTGACGGGGGAGAGGTAACTGACAGAGGATACCATGTATGTCCACGCGGACGCTTAGCTCCGCGATAACTGCCAGCAGCCCGTCCTGTGTGGTTTCTTCCGGCAAATCAATCTGCTCGGAACGTATGCCGACCGCCTTGCACGCCAGCGTTTTGTTGCGTACGTACACCTGCGACGCTGGGTTGGAGCCAACCAAAATCACGGCCAGCGCCGGGACAATTCCACGCTGGCGCAGTGCCGCCGCCTGTGTAGCGACGCGCGCTTTGACTAATTCAGAAACCTTTTTGCCGTCTAAAATGTCACCCATTCTCAAAGCTCCTCTTTTGCAGGATAAAGCGGTATCTTTTCTTTGTGCTTACGCAAGCACAGCACCAGCAATACAGCGCACACTAGCACCAATGCGCCCGAAACCAATTGCGAAACGCGCATTCCCGCAAAAAACAGGCTGTCCGTTCGTACGCCCTCAACAAAGAAGCGTACGGCGCCATACCATATGCCATAGCAGAGGAAAAGCTGTCCGTTAAAGCAGTATGCCTTGCGAAAGACGATGTACAGCACAGCCACACCAAGCAAACACCACAGCGATTCATAAAGAAAGGTTGGATGCACAAAGCCGTTTGGGTCAACGCTCGGCTGCGGATTGGAAGTGAGATATTGGGCCGTTTTTTCACTCCTCATGCCCCAAGGGAGTGAAGTATTGTTGCCGAATGCTTCTTGGTTGACAAAGTTTCCCCATCTGCCAAAGCCTTGGCCAATTAGAAAACTCATGCCGGCCAAATCCAGCAGCTTGCGGAAAGAAACGCCGCGCAGTTTGCAAGCCACAAAGGCCCCGAGCAGTCCGCCAATCAGACCTCCGTAAATCGCTAAGCCGCCCGCGCGGATGTTGATGATTTGCAACAGGTCTCCGCGGAAGTGATCCCATTCAAACGCAACATAATATAGGCGCGCGCCTATAATACCGCATATTGTGCCACCGAAGAGCACATCCAAAATACCGTCCAAGCTTGCCCGCCATTTGGGCAAAGAGTACCTTTGCAGACGGCTTGATTGCAAAAAGCCCTTCCAAACCTGCCTCCCGCCAAACAAAACAGCCAACGTGAAGCCAAAGGCAATCAATGCACCATACCATCTTATGCTCAGCTCATACCCAAAGAAGTGCAGCGTACACAAAATCGGGTCAAGCGTCAATGAGCGTTCGCCCAAAAAACGAAAATATACTTCAGTGCTTTCGTTCACAATATCACGCCTTTCCCTTGTATTTTACCACGTATGGGCATGGTGTGTCAATCGCTGGCATATGATGTTGCAGACTTCTTTTGGGAGAGAGCTATGAAACGACTGCTTGCAACACTGATTGTTTTAACACTGTTTGCCGCTTGCGTTAGCGGCGACGACTACCTGAACGCGTTCACTTTTATCCGCCGGTGGAACTCATTTGACGCTGTGAAAAAGAATGAAAGCCTGCACATTGAGGAGAACAAATTGTGGCACGATGATTGCGGCGACTATGAGGAGTACGCAGTTTTTTTTGCGGGCGACGAGTATATGATGCGTCTGCTTTGCAAAAAAACAACTGAATATATACATCTGGCTTCGCTGACAGGGCTGTACGCAAACGGAAAATTTACCGAAAAACAGGAGAAGGCTTTCTACGAGCTTGTGTGCTTGATGATAAGCGCAATGTGCGGACTGGAAGCAATGGAGGCTGCAAATTTGTTGAAATGCGGTTGTTTAGATAAACCGGAGGCGGCGCACTATTATGAACAGGGCTTCTATTCCTATAGCAGCATAGAGGATGGCCTTGGAGTAACATTTAAGATTGTAAACTTACGGCTCTCACCAAAAGAAATACCAGAGTTAACGTTGATGCCAACAACTATGCCGCTGACCAATACTTCGCAGACGACAGCCGCGCCTTAACAGTTTCTAGGTCAGTGGCAGTCCTAAATATGCATTGTGCAGCAGTTTAGCGGCGGTTTCGCCCTCCTTGGTGAGTGGACGGAGCATGCCCGCCGGGCGAAAAACAAAGCCGTCTGCGGATAGAGGGAAGTCCGGCGGCAAAATGAAGCGGAACGAACCGGCGGAAGACACGCGCAAAATCTCCGCTGCCAATGCCGGGAAAGCGCCCGGCTGCACGACGCTTTCAACAAGCAACGCATTACTTCCGCGCTCTTTAATAAAGCAATAGGCGCAGAGCGAACCGCCTTGTTCAACCGCGATTAACTGACCTTCATCTTTAAGGTAAGCGATTGCATAGTTGAGTGCCGCCGCATTCCAGCTAAAGCCGTCCGCCCTTGCAAAAAGTGTTTCTCTTAATGTGTAAAGCATGTCAGCGCTTGGGCAATTTGTGATTGGGGGCGCCGTTGCATGCTTATCCGCAATGAGCGAAAGCATATCGCGTTTAAGGGTCAACTCCTTGCAATAAAATGCAGTTATAAAGCCTTTTTTTGCATAATATGCGTAAAGATTTTCGTTGGCGGGATAAAGGGTCAAAAAGCGGCGGTCACGTTTGAGCGACAACTCCGTTGCCGCCTCAATCAGCCGGGTCATAATACCTTGCCGTCGTGCGTCCGGGTATGTTGCCGCCGCATAAATGTAGTCTGTCGGATAACGTTGCCCCGCGCAAACAAGCTCACCATACCAAAGGTACAGTGCAGCCAGAATTTTGCCGTCACGTCGAAAAACAAGTGTGTCCTCTGGCACAAAACGCATGGAGAAGAAAAGCTCTGACTCCCACTCAAGCGCGCCGAATGCCGCAGCATACAAATCCTGCAGAACGGGGACGTCGTCATGGTGGGCTAAAGTGATTACGTCCGACATGTGGAGTTCCCTTCTTTGCGCATTGTTTATGGTATGTGACCAATATTCACATCAGCGAATCTAGTATTTCCTTGCGAGGACGTGCAATCACAACGTGTGAAAGCACCATGCCCTGCGCTTCCTGCGTGCTGACGCCGCATTCTACCGCATGCGTAACGGCTGCGACTTCGCCAGTCAAGCAGACAAAGGATTTTCCGCCGATTCCTGCCGCGAGCCGCAACTGTGCGCACTGCACATCCGCCGCTTTTACTGCCGCGTCCGCCGCAAAAATTGCCGCGGTTACGCTGTAAAATTCCATTACGCCCAATGCACCTTGCACCGCTGGTTCGTTTGTGTCAAATATGGCTGAGAGTACCTGCGGATGCACGCGAGGTATCAAGCAGGAATCGACTGCTGTGCCGCCATCTGTTGTAAGACCGGCTTCCATCGCGCTGCGTGCTGCCGCGACGTCGCCGCTGAAAAGCACCACAAACTTGCCGGGGCAGCATGGGCGCGCAAAGGCAAGGCGCACGTCCGCAGCTTTGAGCGCCGCATCTGCCGCCTCCATCCCTTTGGCAATTGATGAAAATTCGAGGAAGCTGATTGCGTCAGGCACTGGTCAGTCCTCCTGCTCTATTATGTTGGGATTAATTTAATAATTATACCACAAAAGCACGTCAAGCACAAGCGTGAATTCAGTGAATTCCAGCAATAAATTTATTTCTGAACGGGAAAGGAAGCTGCGAAATGGACGAAGAAAACAAGCAAATCCCAACGCCGACGTGATTATACTCGACCCCGAGCGAGAATACGCACCCCTTGTGGGCGCTTTCGGCGGCGAGGTGATCCGCATTTCGGCGACAAGTAACAGCCACGTCAACGCGATGGATTTAAACAGCGAATACGGAGACGGCGCAAACCCTGTTATCCTTAAAAGTGAGTTTATCCTGTCCCTGTGCGAGCAGCTCATCGGCGGGACGAACCTCGGCGCAAAGCAGAAATCCCTGATTGACCGCTGTACGGCGAATGTCTACAAGGAATATATGCAGCGGGGCTACAAGGGCAAAGTGCCGACCCTGCGCGACTTCCGCGAGGAGCTGTTAAAGCAGAATGAGCCGGAGGCAAAGGAAATCGCCCTTGCCATTGAGCTTTTCACAGACGGTTCGCTCAACACCTTGCTGTTTTCAGGCTTTCAGCTTTGGCGGCATTTCGCGGCTGAAAAAGAGGTTGCCGAGCAATTCGGCGATTTGGCAGAGCAGATACAAACGCCGACACCACCCGCGTTTGCGCCGGAACAGACAGAAGAACCGCCGCCCGAATGGACGGTTTACGAGCAATACGGAACGCTCTTTGAGCAGAATCCCGACATGATAGGCTGGATTGCCATTGACGGCACAACTATCAGCTACCCTGTTATGCAGACCCCTGACCGCCCGAACTATTACCTCAAACGCGGTTTTGATAGGCAGTACAGCGACTACGGCGTTCCCTATGCCGATGAGCGTTGTTTTATCGACCCGCAGAGCGACAACATCGCCATCTACGGTCATCACATGAAAAGCGGCAAGATGTTCGGCGCGTTGGAGGATTACAAGAGCGAAGCCTTTTACCGTGACCACCCGCTCATACGCTTTGACACCCGCGTTGGATTCGGCGTGTATGAAATACTCGCCGTGTTCAAGGTCAGCCCCGCCGATTTTCCGTATCATGAGTTTGTCAACGCCGCCGATGAAGCGGCGTTTTCTGCTTATGTCGAGCGGTGCAAGTCCTTGTCGTTCTACGATACAGGCGTGAACGTCGCATACGGCGATAAATTGATAACCCTCTCCACTTGCGAATACACCCGTCAGGGCAATCGGCTTGTGGTTGTGGCAAAACGAATATCGTGATGCGGTTGGCAGAAAGCCCCCTGTTCACGCAAGGACAAACTGCACAAACTCGTTGAAACAAGTATATTTGTGCAGTTGACAGCATAAACTATTGACAAATGGATTGGTTTGTGCTATACTAAGTACGAACAGGAGGAGATTTTTATGTCCGGCTTACTATCGCGCCCGCAATATCTTGAACAGCTTATCAGCTTTCGGGACAAACAGCTTATTAAGGTGGTGACTGGAATCCGCAGATGCGGCAAATCCACCCTTTTTGACCTTTACACCGATTACTTGAAAGAGCAAGGTGTGGAGGAAAGGCAGATTATCCGGCTCAATTTGGAGTACCCGGAGTACCACGACCTGCAAACCTATATGCAGCTCTACGACTATATCAAGGCGCAGTTGCAGGACGACTGCATGAACTACGTCTTTATCGACGAGGTTCAAACCGTGCCGGAGTTTCAAAAGGCGGTGGACGGTCTGTATGTCCGCAAAAACTGTGATGTGTATATCACGGGTTCAAACGCTCAGATTTTATCGGGTGAGCTTGCGACCCTGCTTTCGGGTCGGTATGTGGAGATAAAAATGCTCCCGCTGTCGTTCAAGGAGTATATCGCCGCGCTTGGTGAGCAAACCGACCTTATTCTCAAATACCGCAACTACCTTGAAAACAGCTCGTTCCCTTACGCGTTGGAGCTTTCCAAGAAAAAGGATATTCGCGCCTATCTCGGCAGCATTTTTGATTCGGTTATCCTGAAAGACATTGTGGCACGGAAGAAAATATCGGATGTTGCGACGCTCCAAAGTATCACCCGCTTTGCCTTTGACAACATCGGCAACCTGACCAGCGCGACGAGCATTGCCAACACCCTGATTTCGGGCGGCAGAAAAATCTCCGTCCACACGGTGGAGAACTATCTTGAAGCCCTGACCGAGAGTTTTATTCTGTATAAAGCCGGACGGTATGACGTAAAAGGCAAACAGCAGTTGGTGACCGGGGCGAAGTATTACCTCTCCGACATCGGCTTGCGGTATTATCTGTTGGGCAACAAAAAGGCTGACGCGGGACACATTCTTGAAAACATCGTGTATTTGGAGCTGCTCCGGCGCGGATATGAGGTTCATATCGGCAAAGTCGGCAACGCCGAGGTGGACTTTATCGCCATTGGTGAGGACGGCGAGGAGTATTACCAAGTCGCCTATACAGTCGAAGGTGAATCGGGCAAGGACGGCAAGACCGTTCTTGAACGCGAGCTTGCACCGCTGAACGCTATAAAAGACCACAATCCAAAGTTTCTTCTAACTATGGACTTCACCCCGAACGCCTCCCACAATGGGATTAAGCAAATCAACGCGCTTGACTGGCTATTGGGCGAGTAATGAGATGAAAGAAAAGCCCCGCACCATTTAACAGACTAACGAATAAACAAAGAACGGAACGAATACCGTCTTGCAATTTTGCAGGGCGGTATTTTTCTGTCTGGAGGTGATTGCTACGAGCAAACAAATCAAAACCAAGACCACCGTCAAGGACATAAAAGTCATTGACAAGGCGGCTAACGCTACGGCGCACATGAAAAACGCCTTTATTCGCTCAAAAGATGCCGCGCTGTCTGCGGACAGGCAAGCCGAAGGAACACAGCAGACCACGCATGACAACCCTGAAAGCTACGCAACTGATAAAATGTCAAGCGGGGCGAAATCAACGATACAGGAAGCGGCGCACCGTTTCAAAAATCCGCAGAAAAAGGTGACGGATAACGTCAACAAGGCAAAGGAGCAGTTTCAAAAGGCACGTCAGCAGATGCCGAAAGCCCGCAAGCAAGCGGCAGAACAAGCCAAAAAGACCGCCGAAAATGCGAAATCCACCGCCGATAAGCTGGGTAAGACCGCCGAAAATGCCAAGAAAACGGCACAGGAAGCGCAAAAATCGGTTAGTCAGGCAAAGCACACGTTACAGCAGACCCGCTAAGCTGGGCGGCAGACGGTTCAAGCGGCGAAACAAAGCGTGAGGACTGGCAGACAGGCTGAGAAAACACTGTTCTTAGTTAGTGCAACGAGGATTCCTATCTTAAAATTCATAACATCAACATATGAAAAATTTACAGCGATTATTTGGCAGGCCGATTCACCGGAGCAACTCCCACAGTATA
>JAIRYC010000025.1 GCA_031267965.1 Oscillospiraceae bacterium
TTCCTATCACAAGAGACGAATTAAAGGAATTTATAAAAGCCTTTGAAACAGGCGATCGGTTTTCGCATCTTCCAGAGATTTTTCTAGAGGGAGCGCGCATATTGGTTTCTCGACCAAAGTTGGCTTCACTTATGACGACGGAGAGGATCAAAAATATTGCAAAGGATTTAAGAGTAACCATCACCGTTACATCATAATGACGCTATAACATTTTATTTCTAATTTAGAATAATCTATCTACTCTTACTCTCTCTAAACTCTATCTCTCTATCTATATATATAACTACACACCTTTTTATTCCACGTGGTGTTAGAGGGGTCTCGGCTTTTACCCGAGACCCCTCTAACACTATTGACGCTGGGGATGTGTAGATAAATAGGATCAATGAGGTTGGCTTAGGTGATTGGTATAGCGAGTGGACAGAGGACAACAGGGGCGAGCGGATGTTTAAGGGTGTTGTGGAAAATGCAAAAGCCGCCATGCGGAGTGCACGGCGGCTTGGTTTCGTATTTTAGAGATGCCATTATCCGCATACTAATATTGACTACATGATATAAATGTTATAACATGTAGCTGGAGGTGCTATTTTAATAATCTGGCGTAAATCATGAAAGGAGGGATTGTTCATGACTAGCGAAACAAAGGCGTTCCTTGAAAGAGGCAAATTTATGGTCAAGATGGCTGTAAAATGCTTGATACCGTGGGCTGGGTTGGCGCTCGTACTGTTCTTAATGAGCGAGTTAAAGCCGGACGTGCATTGGTTGGCAACTACCATCGTTTACCTCTTAATAGTCAGCCCGTGGCTTAAAAAGATTCTGGAAGAGATGATAACAGGAATGGAGCAGTATTTAGGAATAATAGCATCGCCATCAGACGGAGGGGGTTAAGCCCCCTCCTTATCCATTTATGTCACTTATTTCTGGTGAATATGTGTTGTTTATTTTATTGGCTAAGAATTGTAAGATACCCTCGATAAAAGAAAAAATTACTTTGTCGAGGAAAAAGCGATCTATAAGATATACCGTAACGATTACCACTATTATAGGCGCTATTATTTTGAAAATGATCTTGGAGTGTTTCATTATTTTTCCAAAACAAAAGCAAAGACACTTGTAATTCTATAAACTATATATGCGATAAACCAAAAAACAAGGATTCCAGTTATCGCTGCATGAAATTGTGGCTTCTTAGAGACATCTTCACCATTTGTAGGCGATTCAAGATATTTAATTGCGTAATCTGAATACTTCTCAATAGCTTCAGGAAAGAAACAGATTAAGGTGAAGATACCCCAGCCGCTCGTGCCATGGATATACCGGCAACATCCAATACTTTCCCGCTATAATTTGACGCGATAGAATAAGTGCCATCAGATAATCTTGTAAGCGTAAATTTTTGATCGGCGTTGCCCGCCCACTCCCAAAGATAGGTTCCAACGCTATTCTCTTTTGAAAGTCCGGCCGAAACATATTTGTTAGAGCCTTTGTGCTGCAAGCTGTAAACGCCGTTAGATGACTGCGGAGAGTTATATGCCAACGCGCCGGATAACATTAAGCGGACTTTCAATCAAGCCTTTTTCGAGAAAATCTATGTTGATTATGGCGAAAGCGGCATAAGTTTAACGCCGAAATTTACCGAGAGTTATGCCCTGTTATTTGGCGGCAAGCCCGCCGAAACGGAAACGCAGGGCGGCTACCTGGATAGCTTCATCCCCGATCAGATGACTGCCCCAAAGGGTTTCATGCGCTGGCAGGATGCCATTCATTCCCTAAAAACCCTGCTCCAAAACCAAAACCATGCCCTATCAAAATTTTTTGGGCATGGTTTTAGTAACAACCTTTTGGTGGACGTTAACGGACTTGAACCGCTGACCCTTCGCACGTCAAGCGAATGCTCTACCAACTGAGCTAAACGTCCACAGTGGTAATTATTATATCAGCTTTGCCGCAGTTTGTCAAGCGGGACTTGCCGAGTTTGCAAAGTCACAAACAGCAGACAAAACACACTCTCCGCACCTCGGCCGCCGAGCAACGCATACTGCTCTCCCATGCAGCACACAGCGGTGGCAAAAATCACTGCTGCCTTCGGGCGTAACCAGTTCGCGCAGGGCAATCTCCACTTTATGCGGGTCTTTGGTGTGCACCAGTCCCAGTAAGTTCGTTATACGTATCAAGTGCGTATCCGCAACAATAGCCGGTTTGCCATAAATATCGCCCATGATAAGGTTGGCTGTTTTACGGCCGATACCAGGCAGTTGCGTAAGCTTTTCAATACTGTCCGGTACCTTACCGCCGAAATCAGCCAGCAGCATTTGGGACATAGCAATCAGCTCACGCGATTTTGTGTGATAAAACCCACAGGAACGAATCAATTCTTCCACGTGCTCAACAGAAGCCATCGCCATGGATTGCGCGTCAGGATACGCTGCAAAAAGCGCGGGTGTAACCAAATTGACCCGCACGTCGGTGCACTGCGCAGAAAGCCGCGTGGCGACCAGCAACTGAAACGGATCCGTATATTGCAAAGAGCACAGAGCGTCAGGATATATCCGGCGCAGGAGATTTTCGGCAGTGTGCGCTTTTTCGCACAAAAGTTCATGTTGTTTCATGAGATCATTTTAGCACATTTTGACGATTCATGCAAGCCTTATCCCAAATAGCCGCTCCGCGTTTTTATCCGCCGCGCCAATCAGTTCGTCCGCCGTGATTCCTCGCGCATCGGCAATTTTTTGCGCGGTATATTGAATATGCGTACTGTTACATCGCTTGCCGCGGAATGGTTCCGGCGTCATATAAGGCGCGTCAGTCTCCAGCAACAAGCGTTCAATTGGGCAAAACGCGGCCGCCTCCAACGGCTTTTTAGCGTTTTTGAAGGTCACCGCACCGCCAAAGCCAAGGTACATTCCCAGATTCAGAAGAATCCGCGCTGTTTCGATGCTGCCTGTAAAGCAATGCACAACCCCGCGCGGATGGCAGCGTTGCAGCAGCTTCAGCGCATCCTCTGTTGCCTCGCGGATGTGCGCCGAAACGGGCATATCCAACTCCACTGCCAATACCAATTGTCTGGCAAACAGCGCACGCTGAACCTCACGCGGCGAAAAATCATAGTGGTAATCCAGGCCAATTTCGCCTAAACAAACACACTTTTCATGCGTCAGATATTGTCTCAGCAGTGGTTTGAAGCGCATCCAATCAACCTCGCTTGCGTTGTGCGGGTGGATACCGCACGCCGCATAAGCATGTGGGTATTTTTCCGCCAGCGCAAGAACGTCCTTGCAGCTTTGCGCACTGTCTGCACAACTCAAAAACCAGCCTACACCTTTTTGGGGCAGGCTGGATAGCAATCCGTCGCGGTCGTCGTCAAAACGCCGAGAATCATAATGGGCATGCGTGTCAATCATTATGCGCTCTTTGCAGCAACACTTGGGGTCTGTGGGGCAATTTCGTCACGGCGCTCCGGTGCGAACTCCGGCTTAGCAGCATGCACAACCTCAATCTGTGAAGAAATGCGCGTACGGTAAGACACTGCGCGGGGCTGCACACCTTTTGGACGCAACGATACACCGTAACGGTTGCCGCCGAAGTTCTTCTCCCAAGCTCTGCGCCAGCGGGCAGCTATATTTTGCTCAAACGCAATGAGCCGTTCCTCGTAAGCAACGCCCAAAACAATCAACGCGCCCGCCAAAACGGTTAAAATAGAGCGTATATAAAATCCCGCTGACATACGGCCCCCTCCAGCCATCCGTTAAATACAGCAAAACTCGCTGTTTAGAGACAGTATACCACAAGATGTTGCGTTTGTCAACGGTTTTAGGCACAAATTTTTGATATGGTAAGTTATTACAATAAATGCGACAGGATATACGCCGCCGCATTTTTCTAATTTGGCAACAAAATTATTTCTAAAAACGAAAGGAAGCTGCTAAAAATGAAAGAAGCAACACCGTTCAACTCAGTCACA
>JAIRYC010000020.1 GCA_031267965.1 Oscillospiraceae bacterium
GGGCACTCCTAAGCGGGGCGCCCATCTTCGAATTATTTATCTTTCCCCCTATTTCCCATCCTGCACTCCCAACCTAACTTCCAAATTCTCAATCCTGTTAGTAACCCGCGGATGGCCGGCCAACAACTTCTGGATAATGCCCTCGCCGCCCTGCAAAGATTTTCCTCTAGCAAATACAACGCCTCCACCATATCCTCACCATAACCCAAAGTAGTGGCGTACTCATCCGCTCGGCGTTCAGCCTTACGATCGCTAACCGCCAGCGCGATTTGCATAAGGAAAAAAAACGCCGTAGTTATGGCGCTGAAAATACCGTCAGCAATCCGCACGGCATTTTCAAGCTGCTCAATCTTACTCACCAGCCAGTAAACGGTTTTTACCATTACAATAATTGCGGTAAAGATGCCGTTGCCGATCATGGTATAGATTAACGCCATCGTGTCCATGTTCAGAATATGCGCCACCTCATGTGAGAGGATGGCTTTTAGCTCCTCCTCCGAAAAGGTCTTCATCGCGCCTTTGGTGGTATGTTGCCCCAAGGCGCAGGCGTTAACCGACATGGAGTCAATAATTATACGGGTCTACCTTGCCCAGTTCGGGATTATTCGCTTTAGCTTTACTGTACACCTCTTGGAACAGCGGCCGCAGATACTGTTTTTCTTTGGCGGTCTCAAGGCGGCGGACAAAATTAAACATCCGAAGCAGTAAAAGCAGACGGGTTGAGCCATTCTCTGGCTTAGTCTACCGCCATGATAAAGTTAACGTTACGCTGAGTTGCATTGGCATGGTGAGCAAGCTGGATTCTGCCGCATTGGAAGCGGCGGAAGAAATAAGCGCGGATGGAGATTCGGCAGAACGGCAAAATTTAGGTGAAGTCTTGAGCAATCTCGGCAAGCCTTTGATTTTTTCGCCCCTGCTAACGCCTTTACTGTTTGATGGAGCTTTAACATATCATTAAAAACAATTGGCAAAAGGCTGTCATCTTCCCGCTGCGACAAGTACAATTTTCCAATCGGCGGGTCAAGAGAAGCGGATTAACTGTGGTTCGTAATATTTCTATCCGCGTTTTTGTTTTTGCCCAGAAGCGTAACGTCCCTCCGTTCTTACGGATAAGCTTTGAGACGTGCTGTCTGCGTGAAAGAAGCTGCGCGGCATTTTCAATGCAGATAAATCTGGTCTTCGGGAAAATCGCGAGAAAACATATCAGAAAATTACGCACCTGTGCCAGTCATTCTCAATGATTGAAGAACACCTGACCGCCCATTGCAAAAAAACGCCGCCACCCCATGCGAAAATACAGTATTCGTCATAGGCATCCGCTTCCTTCCGCAGCAGCAGGGAAATCCGCACGCCGTCTTCGACCTGCTTTGGCAGGGCATGGTGGCCGCCGAGACCACCCGCTTTGCTGAGCTTCCTGACTCCGAACATACACTCAGGGTTTCAGGCTTGGCAATTTTGGGCGGCGGCTGTTTTCGTGCCGGGGCGCGGGATTTTTTTTGTGGATTGGCATATGCTGTTCCTCCTGTTTTTGATTGTGGATCTTCCTTTTCCCCATGAATTATGGTATAATAACAGATCTAAATTGTAAGACAAGGGAGAGTGTAATGGTGCGGGATTTGCTTTTACTTTCAAAGGATACGCCGATTGCGAAAATCATAAACGAAAATTTAGAGCCGCTGCGCCCCAAACGGTTGCCGCTGTATCTTGCCTGCGGCGGCAACTTGTAAAAATGGCTGGAAGGCCGTGTGGTGGATCCGCATCGCACCAATTTCCCGTCTTCTGAAAAAAGCTCTGCGGCTTGACCACAGGGATGATTTGGCCACCGTGCTGGCGGTGAATGCCGCGACCATTACGAATAATTTATGGGTAACGTCTGCAAAAAAACACGATTAAAACCACATCGCCGAGTCTTTTCAATAGGCTCAGCACAGTGGTTGTGCATTAATTTTATTCTGCTTCGTCAGAATCTTCTGCTTCGTCAGTCGCGTCGTCGTCAACGTCCTCGCAACCGTCATCAAAGCAAACACAGGAGCAGAAATCCGCGTCCTTATCTTTCGCTTTTTTCTTTGTAATCAGTTTGCTGATGAAGAAGTAAACTCCTGCCGCCGCGCCGGCAATCAACGCGATTGCGGCAACCACTTTGACAGCAGCACTTAAAGTATCATGCTTTTTCATATTTGCCTCCCATGTAAAAAACATTATGTCTAAACCCGTTTCTATCATACCACTTCGGTGCAAAAAAGTCAAGCATTGACTTCCACGCGTGTTTGGTATATTATAAACACAGTTTTTCGTACGGGAGAGAATTATGCACGACTTTCCATTGTCAGGCGACTGGAGGCTGCGCAATTTGAAGGACGGTGGCGAATGCGCCGGGCATTTGCCGGGTTGTACCTACACCGACCTTTGGCGTGCGGGCGAAATCCCCGATCCCTATGATGAGAGGAATGAATTTGCGCTGCAATGGGTCGCACGGCGGGACTACTGCTACTATCGCAGCTTTGATTTGCCTGAGAATTTTACACACGAGGACAGCGTGGATTTGGTGCTTTCCGGCGTTGATACACTGGCGGAAATCCGTCTGAACGGGCATTCGTTCGCGTCAACGGACAATGCCCACCGTACATATCGGTTGCCCGCGAAGGGATACCTGCGCGCAGGCACGAACGAAATCGCAATCACCTTCCATGCGCCGCTAACGGAGGTTGAGCGACTGAATGCCAAGCGCAAAGTCCCGCAGTTAGCTATGTGTGAGCCGGGCGCGTCGCAGTTGCGTAAAGCAATCAGCCACTTTGGCTGGGATTGGGGTCCTGTGTTGGCGGGCTGCGGCATAAATGGTGAACTGCATCTGGAGGCATACGCCTGCCGCTGGAATGAGGTTCACGTGACGCAGAAGCACTGTGATGACAGTGTGCTGTTGAATATTGCCGCGCACGCAGAGCATGGCGGTGCTGAGATGCGTTGCGTAGTTACGGCACCGGACGGAACCGCTTACACGCACGCGGCGCTTCTGCACAATAGCAAGGCGAACGCACAAATACAGATTGAAAATCCCGCGCTTTGGTGGTGCAACGGCCTGGGCGAACAGCCGCTGTATACGATTTGCGTGCAGTTGCTTGAGGGCGGAGAAGTCCACGATAGCTGGGAGCGGAAAATCGGTCTGCGGACAATTGCGCTTGATACCGCGCCGGACAAATGGGGCACGCAATTCAGGTTTTGGGTCAACGGGGTGCCGATTTTTGCCAAGGGCGCAAACTGGATTCCACAGGACAGCATGCCGGGCAGGCAGGGCACTGAGCAACTCGCGTTCCTGATACAAAGCGCCAAAGACGCGAACATGAACATGCTTCGCGTGTGGGGCGGCGGGTACTATGAAAGCGATGGTTTCTACCGATTGTGTGATGAAAACGGCATTTTAGTCTGGCAGGACTGCGCGTTTGCGTGTGCGCTGTATCCGCTGGATGAGGCGGAGTACCGGGCGAAACTGCGTGCGGAAATCATCGACAACGTGCGGCGCTTGCGGCACCACGCGTGCCTTGCGCTGTGGAACGGAAATAATGAGATACAGTCCGCGGCGCGTGGATATATCGGGCAAAAAAAGCTGCTGGCAACGCATAATCATTTCTTTTTTGAAACCTTGCGGCAGTGGATTGACGACGAAGACGGCGTTACGCCATACTGGCCCGGCTCGCCTTCAAATGGCGACACACCGACCAAACCGAACGATTATGGGCGCGGCGACACACATCTTTGGACGGTATGGCATGCCTGCCTGCCAATTGAGGCGTACCGCAAAATACCAACGCGTTTTTGCAGCGAGTATGGTGTGGAATCCTTCCCGGCATGGGAAACATTGAAAGCAATCGCCAAAAACGCCGATGACATGCGGCTGTTTTCCCCGGTGATGCTGGCACACCAAAAGTGCCGCAGCGGCAATGCCAAAATGCGGTACTACATCCTCTCAAAATTTCAGGAGCCGCGCGATTTTTGTGATTTTGCTATGCTGAGCCAAATCCTGCAAGCGGAAGCAATGCGCCACGCGGCAGATTTTTGGCGTTGCAACATGGGACGCTGCAATGGCTCACTCTACTGGCAGTTCAACGACTGTTGGCCAACTGCGTCTTGGGCGGGGATTGACTATTTTGGCCGCTGGAAGGCGTTGCAATACCGCGCGCGGCACTTTAACGCGCCGCTCAGCGCCATTGCGCTTTTGGACGGCGGGTTGAAAAACGGCGCACCGGTTTATGTCGTCAACGAAACGCGTGAAGCGTTTTGCGGTATACTGCGCTGGCGATTTGTGTGTCTGGACGGCAGCAAGTGGAAAAGCGGTGAGATTCCCGTAAAAGCCGGTTCGGCACAGTCTACACTGCTTGGGAGGTTGAAGGATTGCCGTGAATATGCTCCCATGCCGGATTTGCGCAACGGTGCACTTGTGCTGGAATTGTGCAACGAAAAAGGGGCGTGTGTACATAAGCAGCATTATCTGCTGACGAGGGATAAGGACGCGCGCCTGCTGCCGCCGGAAATTGATGTGACGCAGGTTAGCGAGCACGACAGACGGGCTTATTTTACACTCATGGCGCGGCATTACGCAAGGTTTGTGCAGTTGGTAATCCCCGGGCTTGACGCACCGTTCAGCGACAACTTTTTTGATATCTCCGGCGGCGAAAGCATAACGGTATCTGTTCCACTGCCAGAGGATAAGACCGCGCACGAGCTTGCGGATAGCTTGCAGATTCGATCCGTGGCTGACATACCGTGGCAGGGTACGCCCTTGCATGATAGGATGATTCAACTGGGAATTTTATTAAACCCCAAGACGCATAGGTTCAGAAATTATCCGCAACGGGAGTGGGAAACGGAACAATAAGCAGCGTGGCAGAGCGATAAGACAATTCCGGCAAAGCAAGGGACACGGCTCACCGTGCCCCTTGTTTTGCTACGTTTATGTAGCTTCCTCTTGCTTGGATATCCGGAACAAAATCCGCAGCAGCCCCCGCAATGCCTTGGGGCTTTTGATTACTACAACCTTCATAGCCAAACCTCCTGTTTACCTGCAAAGCCCTATCCCGCAAAGAATAAGCAGCGCCGCCGCAATCACAACAAGGACAGGGTTAGGAAAGCAGATTGCCACAAGCAGCCCTGCGCCAAACGACGCACAAACGGCTCCCTTGTTATTCACAGCATGAACTCGCACCATATCCTTGCCCCTTTGTTAGTAATTACGGCGTACGCCGCCCACTGACAGGATATGCGGTGCGGCGGATTTTGCTACTGTGCGTTACGGATATAACCATCAAAATCTACCCTGTTAACAATTGCATATTGGTATGCTATACTATCAATAGCATTGCTCTCGCAAAAGGAAGGCGGTATGAAGAGTTTGCAGGGAAATATGACACGGCTAAGGCTAAGCTGGAACGCAAGGCGTGTAAAGAAAAGATATTGCGGTTTGTTAGAATCTTGAGCAAGGCGGGTGCTTCGTTAGAGTCGTGGGAAATGCAGAAAAGCCCCGACCCGGAGAATATCCTGCGGGCAATGGATAAATACGGAGTGGATGAGGCTGATAGAACTTATGAATGAGTTTTGCTAATGGCAAATCATTTTGAGTTAAAACATGTCCGAAAAATACTTTTAAATCAGCTTTGGAAATAAATTTCCATGTTTCCTTAATAACATCATCAATGAAAGCGTTCCTCAGTGTTACGTCTGACAAGGCTGTTTCCAGATCAATGCCGTCGCCAAGCTTAGAAGTAATGCTGTCCCAAACAGAATCTGCTTTATATTTTTCATCAAGCGTATCAATAAGATGATTCGCCAATGGAGACATTCCGGGAATGCCAAGCGTAAGGAAGTAGCTCAGGTAGTGGGAGAAGTTTTGGGTTTAGAGATTACTTACGCCAAAGCACCATTTTACGCCTACAAAATTGGCACGGTAGCGGAAGTTATTCGCAGCGGACTACTGCTCTTGGAGGACAACACTCCAAGGCGATGGCGGCAATGTCTAATGAACTTGAACACACAGATTTTATGCTTTTGCCACGATACCAAATTTACACTCAAATGCAATCCGGCGGACAGTCCACCGGCTGGGTATCCGGCAGAACCCTGCCTGCTCCGCTCAAACTCCGTGAGGCGGTCGAGCTTCGGGCAAAGAGCATGAAAGCCTACGGTTAGCCCGCCGAAAATGTCGAGGCAGAATTTCTTGAGGTGATGAATTCCTCCCGCAGTTTTTATCCTGCCGAAGGCAATATTATCGGCGACGAACCTTCGGAAGGAGACCCATAGCGTGAAAGAATTACCCGCCGCCACACCAAGAAGGCATAACAAAATAGCCCTGCCTACAGCAAGGCGAAGAGCAGTTTCTAAGCTACAACGGCAAGCCCCTGAGAT
>JAIRYC010000031.1 GCA_031267965.1 Oscillospiraceae bacterium
AAAACGGAAATCATCGTCTCTGTCGTGCTTAAGCGACAGGGCGATTGCGTCTTCCGCCGCTGCTTGCAGGCGTGTGATGGTGTACTGAGCAGGGGATATGCTCGTCTGCGATTCCTCGCTGCCACTTGCAATTACGGTCATGCTGCTGCTTGTGATATGCACCTCAGTACAAACTGTTTCAAGGGTGATACCGTCCATTAGAGGAACGTCTGAATTTCAGCAGGGATGTACGCAGCCAACGCAGCGACTTCAAGCCACGCCGATTTCAATTCTGTGAATACAACGCCATCGGCATAGGCGGGCACGAGCTGGTTTTCTCCCATATCGAATGCCAGCCCCTCGGCGTAGGCAGTGTTGTCGGTGTCAAGAATGTACTGGTAGTAAATCGCGGACTTTTGATAGTCGCAGTCGATGATGTTGTCATCATCAAAGACCATATTGCCGGTGTTGTCGCCGTCAAGAAAGAACCCGGCATCGTAATAGGGGGCGCTTTCCTCTGTGAATGTGCCTGCATCTTGACCGGGAACTGTTGGCACATCGAATGTGCCCGCGTCCCGCACGTAGGACAGAGAGTGCTGTTGCCCGCTTGTGCGGCGCACCACAATGTTCCCCTCCCTGTCTGCCTCCACCCAGCCACAGATGAGCTGCGCGTACATACTCAGCAGTTGCCTGAGGGACGCATCATCAACCATAAGGTCTTTCGCGGTGGTCGCATCGATGAGGTAGGTTTCCGGCAAAACCAGCGTCAGGTCTTTCAGTGCGCACTGCTCCTGCAACAGCGCGCCCACCTGAGCAAATGTGCTACCGGCGGGGATAGCCAGCTCGGCAAAGGTATCCAGAAAGCGGATATTGTCCTCCAGCTTGCAGTCGTAAAACCCCATGCGCGAAGACTTCACCGCCGACACGATAGTGAATACCCCCATAGGGATTTCAAACGGGCTGCCGTCCGGCATAGCCACGCCGATGTAGAGCGTTTGCTTTTGCCCCTCTAGGTCGGTTGCATCGTTGGCAATCGCGGTAAATTCGCACGTAGTGATTTGGCAGGAGCCGGGGAGCCAGATGGTCTTGTCGCCGATGGCGCGGTCGAGTTTGAAGTTCGCGCCCACGAGGCTCTCGTTGTCCAGCAGGTCGCCAAAGCGGAATTGGTAGGTGACGGTTTCGGAGGATAACGCGGTCTGTACTTCTGGCGTGATTGCGTACATAATCTGTGCCCCTTTTTTCAGTATTCAATCAGGTTGACGTCCATTGAGTGCCGAACGCCCGCACTATCCTTTCCGCACCAGTAGTTCGCATTAACCTCCGGCGTGGTACAGTAGCACTTGATTTTGATGTATCCATTGTGGATTGCAGACGGAAAGCACACCCATACAAAGTCGTTCGCGCCGTCGTTTTTCGCGCCCGGCTTGAGCAAGGAACACAGCCCGACTGTTTCTTTCCAAGTCAGGCTATTCCAGCCGATTGCGAGGGTCATCACGCCCTGGCGGAGGATAGAGCGGTGCATCACCCCGCTCTTTGTGCGCACTGAATTCTCGCCGTCTAGCGTGTCTGCTTTGTACTTGAGATTTGCAACGGTCGGTAGCTTCACATTTGTACCGCTCTCTGTGGCAGCGGCATAGACGAGGTTTGGCGTCTGGATGTCCTGCGCCCCGATGGAGGAGAGATACGCCGTAAAATCCTGCGTGTTTATCGGGGCTGTTTGCCCCCAGGCCTTTGACATTATGCGTACCCCCTTATTCTCTGCATGTGTCCAGCATACTGTGCCACAGCGCGGGCGATTTCCCGCCCATCCAGCATCACCGGGACGTTGATTGTTGTTGCCTGCCCGTCGCCCAAGAGGTTTGCAAGCTCTTCCCGCAGAATCTCACGAATCAGCCCCTCAGGGGCTTCCAGATTGCGCCCGTGTTTCTGGTCGCCGAGGATTGCCGCGAACTCCGCGCGGGGTGGTATAACCGCACCAGTGGCAAGGCGGGGCAGGCTCACGTTTGGCAGCGTACCGATGTTGAAGCCAAACTTCTTGCCGCCGATGAGCGGTATCCAATCTGGCACGTCAAAGCTGATTTTGTTGATACCCGCGATGATGTTGTTGATGCCGCGCAGGAAGAAGTTGATGAAGTTTTCCACCATGGAGAGCAGCCCGTTGATGGGGGCTTTCGCGCCGTTTTTGACGCTCGTCCACATGGCGGCGGCTTTGTCCTTGATGGCGTTCCACGCGTTCACAAAGGCATCCTTTATCTTCTTGGCGATGCCGTCTATGAACTCACGGAACTTTGTGTTGTTGTCGTAGAGGTACTTGAAAACACCCGCAAACGGGTTTAGGATGAACGTGAGGATGTTTTTCCAATTGGTTTTGACCCAGTCAATGGCTTTTTGGAACACCTCTGTGATTTTTGTCTTGATATTTTGGAAAACAGCGACGACTTTGTCGATGACGTTCACCTTGAACCAGTCCGCGACTTTCTTCCAGATTTCCACGATTTTCGCCCACACAGCGGCGGCGACTTCCTTGACTTTATCCCAGTTTTTGACCAGCAAGATAATGCCCGCCACAAGGGCGGCAACCGCGAGGATAATCAAGGTGATAGGTGACGTCAACACCGCCATAGCTGCGTTGAACAGCCATGTTGCCGCTGCTGCGGCGGCTGTCGCTACAGTCTGTGCCACAGTTGCTACTGTGTCGGCTATTTTTGCCGCAGTTTGCGCTATCCACTGTATGATTGAGCCAATCAGTGCGGCAGTCTGTAGGATAAAGCCACGAATGCCGTTTGCCACCTCGTTTGCTACGGAAGCCACGGTATCCGCAATCTTTGCCGCAGTTTGCGCTATCCATTTCGCAATTGAGGTCACAATAAAGGCAATTTGCGTGGCAAGGCCTTTAACGTAGGCAACAGCGTTTTGGAATGTGTTTGTAATCGTGGCGGCAGTATCGGAGGTTTTTGTTGTGATGAGCACGAGGAGCATTCCTACTGCCTGTTGCACGACAGCCCCCAGTCCCCCCATCGTGTGCAACCACGAGAGTAGCTTGGTGACTTCCCACGCTGCCACAAGAGTGCCGATGACAATCACAAACGCAGATACGGTGGTCTGGTTGTCTTTTATCCAGTTGCCGATTTTGCTCAACGCATCCGCGAGCGTGTTTAGGATGGCTACTATCAGACCGCCTGTCCATGCGCGGATTGGTTGTAGAAAATTATCCCACAGCCACGCTGCATAGGGCTTCAAAATCTCAAGTACCCCATCAAGAAAATCCAGTGCGCCTGCGAGCAGGTTCAACGATGCCGGGGCGGCTTCTTCAACGTACCATTTCGCGATGGGCGCAAGTACGTTGTCGTTCAGCCACTTCAAGCCGTCTTTGACTTTGCTGATAAGCGGCTCAGCGGCGGTTTTCACTTTGTCAAAGGCATTTACAAGATTGGTAAAGTCAATGTTCTTCCACGGTGTCGCGAGGTCAGACATGAAACCTTTTATTTTGGATATCGTCCCCTGAATCTTTGTTGCCAGTTCGTCTAGTTTGGCTTTCATGCCGCCATCCAGTACGTCCATCTCCTCCAGTGCCGCGCTGGTATCGATGGTGGGAGTGATCGTCGCGGGTGCGGCGTTTGGGGGCGTCGTCGCTGCGCTGGCGTCAGAAGTATTTATTACATTCAGCTGGTCGAACCCTGCGAGTTGCCCGGCTTTCTTTTGGGCTCTCGCGGCTTTATCCGTGGCTTTGGCAAGGGCGGTTTCGCCTGCCGCCGCCGCGTTGGCAGATGCGGCCACAGCGGCATTGCCTTTCGCCGCCTTATCTGCCGACGAGGTCTTGCCAAAGAGCAGCTGCATCACGTAGCTTGCCGCCTGCGCTACCCGCGTGAGGGCGGCAATAATCGCACTCAGCGAGGGGAGTACCGCCTTGGCGATGGGAATGAGCGCATTGCCCACCGACACTTTCAGCTGGTTCAGATTGAACGATAGCTGCGACAGTTGCCCGCTGAAAGTCCCCGCCACCTTTGCCGCGTCGCCGGTCTGGAAGCGCGTCTCTACCATGATACCGTTGACCTCGGCAAGGATTTTCTGCTCTTGCGTGAGTTTGTTGGCAGTTGTGCCGATGGAGCGGGCATAAGCTCCAACTCAATTTTGTGATGCATATGAATGGCACTGAGCAACTCCAACATAATCCCACTGTCCAGCGCAAAGAGCATATACCTATGCTTATATGATAGATAATCCGGCAAATCGTCGTATTTGTCCAAAATGTAACTGCCAACAACGCCCAGTGGGTTATCCTCAGTAAAGAAGGCAATGGCCTCGCGCCAGACGCGTAAATCAAGTGACTTGATGGGTAACTTGTACACAAGCTGTTTGCCCTGCTTTTGGGCTGTAATCAACCCAAGTTCCGAATATTCCTTGAGCTTTTTGCGCAGAGTGGATTCGTCAATCGGGTCGGCATTTTGAAAGTGCGGGAGATATTCGCGGTCGATAATATCCAAAATATCAGTGATACTTTTTGGTTCATCGCAGATAAGAATATCCAGCAGCAAAAAGTGCAGGCTGATGTCATTTTTTGTGAAGCACTTAGCCTTCCATGCTTTATACAGCGGGTTGTGTGTAATGTGGCGGCTGTCCACCGAGAGAAACACCGCCTTGCCGGTTGCATCCTGCCGAAAGGACATGAAATTCCCCAGCCAGCTTTCAACCCGGCGTTTTTCGTTATCATAGCTCCGGGCGCTTTTTGCGTCGAACTCATCACGGCTGCGAAAACCGTAGACAAGAAATTGCCGCATGTAGTTGCGTATACCCGCGAAGTTTTTAATCAGCTCGCTGTATGCCACGGTTTCACCGCCTTTCGTGAGTTTGTAGTTTTATTCAGAATAATTGCGGTTAATGTGTTCGTTTACTTTGCTTCTAATTATATCCACAAGCTGTTTGTCCATGAATTCGTAATTGTCTGGAATGTACAGGCAGATTACCTTTTTGCCACTAAGCTCCGTTTGGTACCGCTGGCGTATTCGCTGGGTATGCTTTTTCTCCATGGTGAAAATAATATCTGCCCACCCAATCATGCCGCCTGTCACTTTAACACGCGCATTGTTTTCCGTCCCGGCAGATCGCACATCCAGTTCGGACTCGTGAGCCAATGTGCGCTCGGCGGTTAAACTACGCCGCTTGTTTTGGCTGCACAAGAACAGCAATTTAAGCTTGTGATTAGCTTCGTTGGGCATTTGTTTCATCATATCCATAGCACTTCTTTTAACCATCAGATCCCTTGTCTCTCTTCGTCTTGAATGGATAGACTCTAATTATGTCGCAGTCACGCTCATCTTCTTTATAAGATGAAACCCATCTGTTAGCTTGAAGCTGTATAAGAATTCTCTCATGTATACATCAAACAACGCTATTGGGAACTCCCCTGTGAAGTCACCAAGAACCTTGGCAATATTATCTACAACGATATTTTCAATGCACTTCTGGACATCAGTTGCCTCTTGTGGATATTGTAGAACAAGTCCAATAAGTTCGCTCATGTCAAAATTGTTTTTCAATATTTGCGTTTTCACTGCAACTGAATAAGATTTGGGCAGAATTTTTATGGGTTCTTCTGTGAATTCTAGCAAGCGGATTTTCAAGTCATCAGATATGTTCAAATCCAAAACATTCAGCGCTTCGTCAACATCAAAAAGCCCTTCGGTCATTATCTCAACATACTCTTCAACGTGCTTTTCAATGAATACGAGAAGCGATTTGGAGTAGTTTTTTCTTATAAAAACAAGTGCATCCTCATGCATGTGGATCGTATTGATATCAACGAGAATGCTAAATTTGTCAGCACAAATTCCGCTTATTGAGAAGCCTTCCTCATAGCAAAAATCAAGACCAGCTAAAATGTCTTTGTATACTTGATTGCTCAAACTGTTGCAAATAATAGCTGCATCAAATAGACTTTCGGCAATTTTATCATCGAAAATTACCGCTGTGGTAGAAAAGTCAATGGTTCCTGCGTGACGATTGATAAAGTCGATAAGCGTATCGTCGAAAACCTTTTTGGAATCCAGAAAATATTGAACAATATTCTCAACATTACAGGGCACTTTATCTTCTTCAAGTAATTGCGCCCACAAGGATTTATCTTCAACGGTCGATATGTGTTGTATGGTGCTATTAAGTGCAGAAATATATGAGGCTTTGTGATCGTTTGTGATTTCGCCGGAATTTAGAACACTTATGGCAACAGCTTCGTCATCTGAAATTTCTCCTGCCGCCATGTCGAGGTAGATGCCCATGTAAATATCAATGTTCTTCCAAATGTACTTTGCAAGTGGACTGTCTGGTTGCGCCATAATAAGAGTGAGGTTGTTGTGATAAAACTCTGTGTTCCCAAGATCATATGTTACTCGAAGCATTAAGGTAATATTTGAAGAGTTAATTTCATAGAGACACTTTTTATAAACCCCATCAAAAAGCTCGCTATCAGACTTTTCATAGTTCAATGTTTTGAATTTTACATCAAGAAAACAAAACCGATCAAGAAGTCTATCTCTGTTTGGTTCATCGCTTCTCTCTCCTTTATAATGCTGGCCGAACTCAAGAAACTCAGGATTATCCTGAATATAAGCAGTTATGCACTCGTCAATATTTGCTGCTTTTAATTCAGCATTTGATGTGAAATATAGTGTCAACAATACAAAGTTGTCGATTGCAACAGCTTGATTTTCACGGGGCAGAACTTCATTCAATATACGGATACCAGTATTCTCTTTTTGCGATATTTTGCCGTTACAATTTGCCGAAATATCTGAAATAAACTCCGGCCAAACTTGATTGACTTTGTTTATAAAAGCGTTGTCTTTAATCCCCCATAGGATTGCGGATAAAATATAATGGTAATTCTTTTCGTCGACAATCAAAGCAAAGAATAAATCTAAATACGCCCCATCGTTTTCGCTTTTCAGCAGGTAAGACATTAAGGTGAAGTTTAGAGTTTGAGTGTCTTTCATCATATCTTTACTCAGATATGTTAAGACCAACTGGGGATTGTCCAGAGGATAATTAAATGGTTTAGGTTTTCTATCGTGAATACCTCGGAGGTATTTCTTATCTTGCTCTGTAATGCTATTCGGATAGAAATATGTCATATAGTCATGATATGATTCGTCAATCATGCCAGACCTCAGCAGATAAATGAGTAGATCAAAGTAGTACATATTTTCAGTGCTAAAATATTTTTGGGCTTCTTGCTCATTAAATACAGACCTTGTTGATCCGGATTCGATAATTGCCGAAATCGTAAGGGATTGCAGCTCCTTTATTTTTTCTTTGAGGATTTTGATCTCGGATTCAAGTTTATAAACTTTCCCGTCTTTCTTTGCTGTAATCAAATCAAGTCGTTTGTCGAGTTCTTCCTTAAATTTTGAGTAGTAATATCTGTGCTGAGCAAAGTTTTCTCGATTTACATAATTACCCCACTGCAATATATCTTTTGAAGCGAAATATTGATGTGCTTCTTCAACCGACTGCATGTGTTCGGCATTGATCGTTGATAGCACCTTTTTCTTCTTCTCAATTTCTACCTCATAATCTGCTTTTTTATCATCAACAAAATCAGGCTTGCGGTCAAACAATGAAGCAACATAGCCGCGCCCAAGTTGAAGTTCGCTAAAATCTCTGGGGAATAAGTTCTTGTATGTGATTATCGCAAGCATCTTATTCCAGTCTTGATCTGTAGTCCCGATACGAGTGATATATACTTTGAATTCGTTATAAATATTGAGAAGCACACGCATATCATCAATGTACAGAGAAAGGCTTTTCAAAAAATGTTCATCGAACCTACCGAATATCTTACCCTTTTTGAGAACCTCAATAAATTTGTCGTATGAATTAGATCCATCTATGATGGGAACGACGGGCAGTATGTAATCGAAAAACTTTGTACGATCTTTTGTGGAGGTGAAAATATCATCGCGAAGCAAATAAAAGAAGCGAAGCGGTTTGTATTCACGAGTGCGCCTGATAAACAGTTTTGAAACTCTATCATATTGCTTCTGACGCTGCTCATTGATTAACGTGTTTACCTCACGGAGCCTTTCGAATATACTAACGGCGTTGAAGCGATCCATATCCTCAAATACAATCACATCAACACCTGATCTTTCAAACAAATATAGAACCTCGTTCAAATATTTATCGAAATATGACTCTTCAGACTGTTCAAAAATTTCTATCTCGTTGCCTTGCACTGATAGCTTTTTGAATATGGTCTTATATTTAAAAATATGATATAGACGGAATATCATATATATAATAGCGGCAGCAAGCAGAATTAACCCTGCAATACGCGAAAAATCGCTGATGGAAAAGTAAAGAATGTTTTTTATCCAAGGAGAGCTTAATCCATTGACAAAGCCGCTCCACTTATCGAACAAAAACGAGTATACGCCCAACATAACAGCTGCAACAAAAACCTCAAACAGTGACTTAGGCTTTGAAACTCGCTGTTTCACCCTGAAATTTGTCTGTGGTATGTTTTCGGGGGTAATCTGATGAATAAGTTGATTGAGGATTTTTCCTTCTAATACGGATTCCTTGATCGGTTTTTCTTGACCTGTCATTGCCGTTACGACTTCTTGTGAGCCTTCAAAATGAGCAAGGGAAATATGGAGGAATTGTGTTGATGGGTGAGATTTCTTGTAGGAGGCAATAACACTACTTTTACCAGCGCTATAAGCGCCGGAAACAGCAATATTTCTTAAATCCTGCTCGGAGAAGATAAAATCAAGCGCATCAGAATAAATGCCAAGTTCGGCATCATCAACTGGCGTTAGTTTTTGAAAATTATGGATGTTTTTGGCGCTCATCTTGTCCTCCTGTGATTGATCCTCGTCCCAATCGTCTTCGTTGCAGCTTCTTCCATATTGCTCGGCATTGCTGGCATATCTCTGGGTCAATCCCCAGAATATCCACCAACAATTCCTTGTCAACAATATCAAGCGCCAACTCAATGTCATCATTCGCTCTGACAATCGAGTCCACTCGTTGAAGTATGTTAGCTCTCAATTCCGTATCAATTACATCAATCTTTGGCAGCAGAATATTCCCCATTTCTCCCGGGAGTATTTCCAATACGCCGCCGCCATAACTGCGACCACAGATTTCGGTGAATGCAAATGAAATGCTGTTGTAATAAGATAACAGAACATCTAGCGGATCAACGTTGTCATTGAATTTCATGCGATGCATGGTATCTGTTGAAACAGCATCACATTCGTTCAGAACAAACTTTGGGTATAAGTTATTGCGCCGTAGGAAGAATGCATCTGGCACCCACACGGACGGAACAATATACCATCTGTCTCGAATTGTACACTTGTAGCCCTTATGCTGTTCAGAAGATTCGCCCTCTGTAATGTAGTCTCTTTGTGGCTCGCTATACTTTGAAACCGGTGTATTGGGGAAACTGATAAGCATCGCTTTCTTACCAGCTTTCACGTTCTTCTGCCAATCGGATTCTGTGAAATATATTCCATGGGCATGAGAACTGCGACCAATCAGCGGAAGACAGATTGGCTCCAAATCGTATTGCTCTGCTGTGTTTTGTGTTATTGAAAAGTAATCGTTATTTCCTGTGGTGATGCCGACATTGATAACACCATAATCTCTAAACGGCGCAAAACGGGTATCTGAGCGCAGTTGCTGAATCAACTCAATCTCGCTTGCGGATGTAAAATACTTCGTCCACTTTTCCTTGACATGCTGCATTTTTCGGAAGCCATTTTGGTTCAAATCAAGAGTTTTGAACCCATCAAGCGTATCTAACTCAATGATGCGGATTCCTTTTTCTTCGCCGCCTTTTTCTCCGATGAACACTAAAACCTCTTGTTCGATTTCGCTGAATACCAATTTTTCAAAGGTTATCAGTGTAATACGAGAAAGCTGCGTGGATAAAAACAGCCTCAAATCTTCTGCATATGCAACCTGTAATATTTCGGCGGGAACGACAAATGCCAACTTGCCATCTTCGGAAAGCATCTGCACACTGGCCACTAAAAAGCAAACCCATGCATTAATCAGTTTGTTTGCTTTCATTCCATGGGAGGTTAGGATTTGTGACAGTATTTCTCGTTGTTGCTCTGTCAGGTATTGATATCGAATATAGGGAGGATTGCCCAAGATTAGGTCATATTGCTGCGCATCTCTATTGCGATCATAAAACTTGAAAAAATCTTCTGTAATGACGTCCACATTGGTATCTTCGTATGAACGTTTTACCTTTGCAGCCTCCTGCGGTTCTATTTCAACAGCAGTTACAGAATCTATTTGTTCCAGCATTCCGCATGCAGAAAGACTGTCGATAAAAACACCGTCACCGCAACTTGGCTCAAGCACATGATGAATCGGTTCGTCCGAAAAAAGGCTCACCATAGCATCAGCCAATTGAACTGGCGTGTAGTAAGCGCCACGCAATTTTTGCAGGGTGCTGTTTTGTTTCAAACGCAAGGAGGAAACCCTCCTTCCTGAAACTCTAATCTATATACTTTGGAAATCAAAATCTCTATTTCACTGATTAGAGTTTGTTTGCGACGCGCTAACACACTCTCGGCACTCTTGTTGGGATTTGCTGCGAGTGATTCATTGATTTCATATATCTCGCGAGTTTTAGAAATAATGTCATCGTGCAGTTTTTTCTGTTCAGCCTTTGTAAAATCAAGCTCCACAAAAGGCAAGGTAGACAAGATGAATGTGCCACGGGCGACAAACCCGCCTTCAAAATCACTGCCGGAAAGCCGGATGATTTTCTCGGTATATGGATGTGTAAGCCACGCTTGAATATATTCAATGGCGTATTGACTATCTGCTTTGGGGCTAATGGCACAATATCCTGCCGTTCCACCGGATGCTATCAACATGTCAGCATTGTCAAAGGCATACATCGGTTCTTTGCTCAGTACGCCAACAATCAGCTTTGGTGTGTTGATAAATGCAGTCAAAGCCTGTGTCCGCCCATATTGATACCATGTTTCAGCTGTTGCGCCTGGAACGTCGCGAACGCCAGATGGTGATACGATTTTTGGGACAAGGCGCGAGTAGTAATGCTGTAGATATTTAAGCGTAGCGGGATAATCCGATTCCATCGTTTCGAGCGGAATCAGTTTGCCTTTTTCGTCATATGGGAAGATGATTGACTTGTCGGTTGTCAAATGCGCATAAGAATTCAGCCCTTTTTCAACTTTGCGCGTGGGCTTAAAATAGGGCTTTAGTAGAGCCTTCTCAATTTGAAAATGCAAACCATTCCGAATAATTGTAATGGTTTTTATGTCTTCGAATACGACTTCATCCGCTGAAAACCAATAGATCGGCGTGGGGCGCTCAGCGCTGGTCTGAATACCGTTGAAAACATCCGCATGAAAAGTTAGAGGAACAGCACGTTCTTCCAACTGCTGCATAATTCGAAGAAGGTGAATATCCGTAGTCAGTTTCCATGTGAATTCATTCAACATTGCTGACTTTATGACAATGGAATCAATCTCTTCTCCCGCCCAAAGCTTAGGCGCGGAAGTCACGTTCGAATATGTAAATTCGTTCTGCGGCAGCTTTTGTAGAAGCAGGATTGAACTATATATGGTCTTATCATCGAACAACTGTGCATCTCCAAAATCGTCCAACTGCACCAACAATTTTTGATCGGAGATTATCTTGCGCAAGTTCTTTCCGGCGGCAATCTTGAAGAATTTGTTTGGAACGATATAGGAAATAACACCCTTATCCTTAACGCGCTGTATCGCTCGCTCTAAAAAAATAAAGTATTTATCGAACTGTTTATACGCCGACTTATATTTGGACTTATACACTTCAAATTCAATATTCGGCACAAGTGCATGAAGCTCTTCGGTGCTCACATAGGGCGGATTACCGATAATAGCATCGAATTGGACGTCTGGCGCGATTTCTGACCAATCAAAGGGCGTAATTTCCAGCAAATCATCAGCAGACACAGTTACGCTGTTCAGTTCATCCGAGCTAATCAAGGCATTGCCGTGGAAGATGTTTTGGGATAGTTCAGGCAAAATAGGAGCAGAATCTGCAACAGATGGAGCGGTTTCATTTTCAATTAATTTGATGAGCAAAGAGAATTTTGCTACTTCAACAGCGTGAATGTCAATATCAATTCCGTACACACAGGAACAAAGTAGTAGCTTCTTCTCCTCAAGAGGGAGTTTGTATAACCCATTCCCGATTTCCAGAAGATGAGCCGGGGCATTTATTGTGTACCATTCAATGCAATGATTCTGGAGATAATCAAAAGCCGCCTCCAAAAACACGCCAGAGCCGCAAGCGATGTCTGCAATACGGATGCCCAGCAATTCTTGCGGGGATTTACCCGCGCAAAGAATTGAAATAGACTTCTCGGTCATGTACTTCACGATTTCCGTTGGTGTTGTCACGATGGAACGGTTAGTGCAATCTTTCTTTTTTGCAAGACCGATATTGCCACTCGGCAGTTCTACCAGTTGTTCGGTCAGGAACATCTCGTAAATTTTACCAAGTAGATTAGATTCGATAATGCTGAAAAGATATGGACTTTGCGGATAATACAGCCCTTCAATGATATCCGCTACAACTGCGCTGCTCAGATCAAAAACAATAGATTTACCTGAAAACAGCCCCGAATTATACCGTTTATCGGTCGCTCGAAACAACTCCTCCAAGCGGAAGTTAAGCTGTTCAGGATCAGCGATTGTTTCCTTCAACTTGTGATATAGAGGTAGATTTTTATCCTCGCAAATGCGCAGGAAAACAATTTGATTGATAAACTCCTGCACAACGTCATTTAACACCTCTAATGAATGGTACTGCGAGTGTTTGCCGTAGAGTTCATTGCTGAGAGATACACGCCACTCATTGATTTGTTGCAAAAAGAGTTCATCTACCTGTTGCTTGCGGCTTGATGATCCTGAAAACTGTGCATCAAAATAACAATCAAATGCGCCGGAATAAACGGTATCGCGAGAAATCAAGCTGCGGATTTCTTCAAACTTCTCCGCATATTCTGTGTAATGATAATACCTAAAACGTGCAAAGGCACAGCCATCATCTTCTTTTGGAACAATGGTTGTGTCATATATTATCAAATATTCAAAATTGGTGAGAACAGTAACTTTGTGCTTGGCATTCCACCCATACTTTCGTGCTTGCAAAGCCGGATCGGAAATTTTGAAGATATCTACAGCGGGCTTTTTTGCCTCAACAAAGAATTTTGCAACTCCGCGCAGAGTGATTGAGTAATCTGGTCGGTCTGTTTTTGTAGAATAATTCTCAGCAATGACCTCGCGATATTGCGGTGGCAGTCCTTTGGCGTTGGCCACATCCCATCCCAACAATTGAAGCAGCGGGTCAATGTACTCAATCCGGCAAGAATGTTCATTATATGCGTTTTTGCTGTTTTTGTAATATGACAAATTTGCCGCAAACCTTTCAGTCAGGGCTTTCATTTGTGTCAAATCAACCATCATTTTGCCCCGCTTTCTTTTTATCGTTTGTCGGCTTTTTTGCATTTTGTGGAATTACCCAGATGCGACTCATACGAGCAGCGCCTTCGATGCGCCCTTCCTTGCAGAGGATTTGCACTTGGCGAACAGTAACGCCCCATTTATCGGCAGCCTCTTGCGCTGTAATGTACCCGTTCATTTTCCGCATCTCCCTTGTCGCTCTTCAAAGACTACATATATTATATTCGTTTGAACGAAATTTGTCAATAGTTGCGCGGGGTAATTTGAAAATTTCTTCGTAGGAACGCAGGACAACTTTTTTCGCCCCATCAGCCGCATAAACATAACATGAATACCTATTTTGCGAGGTGCGGCCATGGACAAATACTTAAACATCCCAGAATCTCTGCGCCAGCGCGGGCTTTTCTGTTGCTGGCGATACGAGGGGCGAGGTGGCAGAAAGACAAAAATCCCATACAACCCGGCAACTGGCCAGCGGGCGCAGACCAATAACCCCTGTAGCTTTGTAGACTTTGTAACTGCCAAGCAAATGGTGCAAAACTATGACGGCATCGGCTTCTTAATCACGGACGGTCTGTTTGTAATCGACTGTGATCACTGTAAAAGTGCAGATGGCTCACTAACCCAAACCGCTGCGGATATCGTTGAACTTTTCAGCGGTGCATATGTTGAATGGTCGCCGTCAGGTGAGGGACTGCACATTATCGGATATGCGCTGGATTTTGCCTTTGATAAGCAGAAATATTGGATGAACAAACGCGTCATCAACGTTGAAGTGTATATCTCCGGTGCGACAAACAGATTCATGACTTTGACTGGAAACGTATATCGTGCGGGTGAGCTACTCACCTGCACGGATAAACTGCAAGTTTTCTTGGATAATTATATGCAACGTAATAACTCGGCTTTGGCTGCTCCGACTTCTGTGCCTGTCGGCGACTCCTTCCTGACCGATGATGAAGTTATCACCAAAGCCACATATGCCCGCAACGGCGCTGTTTTTCAGAAGCTTTGGAGCGGCGATTACAGCGGCTATGCCTCCCAAAGTGAAGCGGATTTGGCGCTGGCAGGTGTGCTGGTTTTTTGGTGCGGCAAGGATATTGCCCAGATGGATCGACTCTTCCGGGCAAGCGGCCTGTTCAGAGAAAAGTGGGATCGCGTGCAGACAGGTTCTACTTATGGGCGGATTACGCTGGAAAAAGCAGCCATCGGCTCAGGGCGCTTGTTTGCTGACTATTTATTTTCAGGCGATTGCCAGATATGTGCCGGAGCGCAAGCTGTGGTATTGTTTTGATGGCAGCCGCTGGGTGCCGGATTTGCAGGATTTGAAAGTGGCAGAGTTGGCGAAAAAACTCTCGGATGAGCTGATCTGTTATGTCACACGCATTGAAGACGAACGCCGCCGTGAAGTGTACTTGGGCTACTGCAAAAAGTGGATGCGCCGTGCATTCCGTGATACCATCGTGAAGGAAGCCCAGAGCGTGTATCCGATTTCTATGGACGATTTTGACGCGGATATTTATGCATTCAACTGCAAGAACGGTACGCTGCATCTGGACACCATGGAGTTCAGACCCCATAACAGCGCTGATATGATCACAAAGCTGTCGCCAGTAAATACGACCCATCCATGCGCTGTGAGCGTTGGGAGAAGTTCATCTCTGAAATCATGCTGGAAGACAAAGAAACCGCCGCTTTTATGCAGACCGCTTTCGGCTACGCTCTGACAGGCGAAACAAGGTATGAGTGTCTGTTCGTTTTATACGGAAAATTAACCAGAAACGGTAAAGGTACTCTGTGTGAATCGGTTATGAGAGTGATGGGAGATTATGGACGGTCGGTCAAGGTAGAGACCATCGCGCAAAAGCACAATCAACTTGGCAATATGCCTAGTGAGGATTTCGCCCGGCTTGCAGGGGTGCGCTTCGCCAATATCTCCGAGCCGGATCAGCGGTTGGAGCTTAATGCCGCGCAAGTAAAATCCATGACGGGCAACGATAAGATTCTGGCACGATTTTTGTATGAAAACAGCTTCGAGTTTTATCCTCGCTTCAAGATTTATATCAACACAAACTATCGCCCCAACATCTGCGACATGACACTCTTTACCAGCAATCGTGTGTATATTATTCCTTTCGAGCGGCACTTTGAGGGATCGGAACAAGACCTCACGCTAAAAGATGAATTCCAAAAGCCACTGAATCAGACCGGCATTCTCAACTGGCTTGTTGAAGGGTATCGTCTGCTAAAAGAACGCGGACTCAAACCTTTCGCCGCCTCCGTCTCGGCAACGCAGGAGTATCGGCATGACTCGGATAAAATCAGCCAGTTCATTGAGGATGTGCTGACCCCTGACCCAAACGGCGAGGAGCGCACCCAGTCTGTGTATAATCATTACAAGGTTTGGTGCAAGCAGAATGGACTACGTCATGAGGGCATCAACAACTTTAAGCAGGCGTTCTCGTCAATCGCCGTTGTTGAGCGCAAACGCCCTCGCGGCGGCGGCAACCTGACCACTCTGCTTTTCGGATACACCCTGCCCGACAGCGGTTATGGCTACCAGCAGACCCTCTGGGACTGACCGCCAACCGCCCTTGTTGCAGTTTGCACACAATAATAATCATTGCTTTCAGATACATGGGAAAAGAGAAGAAGAGTAATACGATACGCTTAACCGGGAGGGGCGGTCTCAATCTCTACAGCCTTTAGCATGGACACCGCCCCAGGGTATCACGCTAATTTCACGCGATTTCAAAATACCTGTTGGGAGCGTTTTGACTCCCAAAATTTTTGCCGGAATTCTCAGGAAAATCCGCACTATAAAACGCTTATTCAGCCCGATTTTTCGAGATTCTGCTCCTCTGAAACCCAGCGAATTATAGTGCTTTTTTTAGAAACTGTCTTCTGCCTCACTTTTGGAAGTGAAATCATACCCAATCATAGAACTGGCTTTTATCAATGTTTTTTCAAACTTTTTGTCTTTCGGGTTTGCCTGAATGATTTTTATGTAATGTCAATCAGTTTTATCAGACACTACGCCGGTTTCAAATTCGCAAGGGTTTCACTTACGTTTTAGGGTTATAGGCAATCTGCACTATCAAAACAAAAGCTTGTAACTATACACTGAAGCCGCGTTTTCATGCATAATATTCATTGCCCGGCTACCGACGTTTCTCTTGTTGCCTGTGTTCAAATAGCAGAGAGTAAAGAGCCGAAAAAGCAAGCAATATCAATGGATTAATCCTCCATTAACTCCATTATTCAGCCGTTGATTAGTGAGCCAAACAGAGGTATCATGTAGTCACCCAAAGGGGAAAATATACAATATGGAGGCTACAATAATGGCACAGTACAAATTCAACCGCACAGGCGCAGAACGCAAGCAGCTAGTGGGAGCCATCAGCGAAATCCTCAACGCGCCGACCAAGTATCTCGGAATGCCCACAGCGGCATACGAAGTCGGCGGCTACCACATCGACAAGGAAGGCACAGTGGAGGGCGAATTCAACCTGACACTTTTCGCCGTGCTGGAAGCAAAGGGCTTCGACTACGAAACCGACAAAACCTACCACCTGATTACCCCGCGAGGCACATTCCTCATACTGCAGCATTTTGCAACCGCTGAGGAAGCCGAGGCTGAGGGCTATGGAATCTACTTCAACCACGAAGGGCGCGACGTTTATATCAAGCAAAACCCGGACGGCGCAACCGAACACTCAAAGCTTTTCGCGGTAGTTGGCTCACCTTTCGCCCAAGAAGCTCCGGCGGCAGAAGCCCCAACGCAGGATGCGCCGCAAGATGAAACGCCAGAGATGGCAGCCGCAACCGCCGAGGAAACCGACCTTGTTAGCATTGAATTGCCCTTGGATGGCTTCGCGCCGGAAGCGCTCGACAACCTCGCCAAGATGGTTAAAGCGAAAGAACCTCTGCTCAAAAAGTCGCTGGATATGGATGATTTGCCCATCCAAATTGAAGAAGAACGCATTTGCTTCCCTTGGTTCAGACTTCACGAGGATAAAGGCGAGATTGCCTCATACAGCCAATTCATCGCTTGCCTTTGCGAGACCGCCAAAGAGAAAAAGCGTGTAACTGCCAAGGCGCATGAGACTTTCGAGAACGAAAAATTCGCCCTGCGAGTTTGGCTCATAGGGCTTGGCATGGTCGGTAAAGAATACAGCGCGGCTCGAAAGCTTCTTGTTAACAATCGACTTCTGGGAAACAGTGCTTGGCGTTTTGGAGTCCCGGAAAAAGCCCCGGAAACCGCAATCGAAGCCGAGGAAACGGAGGTGCAGGGCGATGAATAACTTCCCCTCCAAAGCCGCCATCGAGGCGCGGAAAGCGCGGTATACTCCGGGCAGTCGCGTGGAACTCATCAGCATGGATGACCCGTATACCAACCTCAAGCTCGGAGACCTGGGATTTGTAACAGCGGTCGATGATATCGGCACGGTTTTCGTGAAATGGGATAACGGCTCAAGTCTTGGCGCAGCCTACGGTGACCAAATCCGTCTTGCGCCATATATTTCTGACGAATTGCTGGCAGAAATTAAGGCGGTGCAAATTTCGGCTGAGACAAATATGTTCGATGTCAAAACGGTTTTCGAGATTGCCGTGCGCGAGGGCTACTACCTTCTGGTAGATTTCGTATTCACCGACACCAAACGCTACAGCACCTTCATTCTCACAGGCAACCGCGGATAAGACAGCAATCAACCCGGCAACGCTCCAATAGTGGGGGCTGTTGCTGCTATGTTCTGTAGTTAATGCGATGGCGGGAAATGAGAAATGTATCTGTCTGTTTTAATTCCTATGCGACTTGAATCGTGAGTTTTTTTGTGGTATGATATGTAAGGAGTTTTGTGCGCTTTTGGATGGTGCTATATGATTTGATTCAACAGAGGGAGATGAGCCTAATGTCATTCGATGTATTTTTGAATTTTGACGGAGATTGCCGCGCTGCACTGGATTTTTACGCCGATGTGTTTCTAACAGGAAAACCTGCTGGGCTGATGACATATGGACAGAGTCCAAACGGTTGTTCCGTCGCTGACAAAGACCGTATTCTATATGCAAGTTTGCCGATATTCGGGCACAGCCTTATGTTTTCAGACTGCCCCTCAGGCGAACAGTATGTCAAAGGTAGCAATGTTGCTCTAACATTGGGCAGCGATAACACTGATGAAATTCACAGAATTTTTGTGGCGATGTCGGTCGGCGGCGAGATATTCATGCCACTGGAAAAGACATTCTTCAGCGAGCTATATGGGATGGTGCGGGATAAGTTTGACATAACATGGCAGTTGAGCCTGACTGCATTTGAAGGAGCAACATCATCATTCAATGAACTCGCCAATGCACGCTATTCTGTGCGCAGCTTCAAGCTACATCCAATAGGAGATGAAAAGATAGCGGCAATTCTCGAAGCCGGGCGTATTGCGCCCACTGCTTGCAACTATCAACCTCAACGGATAAAAGTTATCACAGGTGGCGATTTGGAGAAGGTTGACGCATGCTCTCCCTGCCGTTTCGGCGCTCCGACTGTTCTGCTGGTTTGCTATGATAAAAATATCAGCGCCAAACGCAGCAGTTTTGATAATAAAGAATTAGGCGAAATTGACGTAAGCATTGTAACCACTCATCTGATGTTTGCCGCGCACGAGCAAGGACTTGGCTCTTGCTGGGTGGCTCATTTTTAATCCTGATAAGATTGCAGAACTTTTTGCTTTGCCTAACAATATAGTGCCTATTGCGCTGTTGCCTATTGGATATCCTGCTGATGATGCCAAGCCCGCAGCGATGCATACAACGAAAAATAAGCTAGGGGATATCTTGCTGTGAGCAAGCCCAATCTATTAATATTCTGCTTGGAGAGAAGAGGTTGCTCGCGCATGGTTAATGTTCCAAAACTTCTGGTTCGCATTGGTACTCGACCGGAAGTAATCAAAATGAGTCAGTTTATCTTGGCGGCAAAGCGCGATCCTTCGATTGAGTGCTTAGTTTGCGCTAACCCAGCCGCAAAGGCGCGAAAAAATTTTCAAGAAAAAAGCTAAAACCCCTTGACAAAGCAAATTATATTGTGTATAATTAAATTGAGAAAAATATAAATCGGAGGTAACAGTATGGGCATTTATGATTTTAGCGTCAAAAACGCAAGCGGGGCCGATGTCAGTCTGTCCGAATACAAGGGCAAGGTGTTATTGGTGGTAAACACCGCTACAAAATGCGGCTTCACACCCCAGTACGCGGGACTTCAAGAATTGTACGCCAAGTACAAAGACGAGGGCTTTGAGATACTGGATTTTCCGTGCAACCAATTTGGTAATCAAGCCCCCGGCACGAATGAGGAAATCAAGAGCTTCTGCACGGGACGATTTGGTATCACTTTCAGGCAGTTTATGAAAATCGATGTCAACGGCGAAAATGCAAGTCCCCTGTATGAATGGCTCAAAGAGCAGAAAAGCGGCATAGGCAGCAAGAATATTAAGTGGAATTTCACCAAATTCCTTGTGAACAAAAACGGTGAAGTGATAGGTCGTTTCGGGTCAACAAAAACGCCTGCCGCTTTGGCTAAAGAAATAGAAAGGCTATTGGGTAAAGCGTAATGAAATACAGCTATAAGACAAAAAGAACTTGCTCCTCAAAAATCAGCTTTGATTTGGATGATGATATTGTCAGCAGTATTGTATTTACGAACGGCTGCGAAGGCAATCTGCAAACCATACAAAGGTTGCTGGACGGTTGCACGGTCGAGCAAATCGAAGAAAAATGCGGCGGTATCCAGTGCGGTATGCGCGGCACGTCCTGTGCTGACCAGCTTTCGGTTGCCGTCAGGAAAGCCTATAATAAATCATTAAAAGGAGAAGCAATATGAAAATCGAAGTGAGATATTTAAGCAAATCCGGCAACACCGCAAAGGTTGCTGAATCAATCGCCAAGGCGGTAAATGTTAGTGCGGAGCCGATTACAGTTCCTGTTTCTGATGATACCGATTTGCTCTTTTTAGGCGGAGCGACCTATGCGTTCGGTATCGACGATAAAATGAAGCAGTATGTATCAGGACTACCGCAGACCGTAAAATGTGTGGCTGTGTTTACCACGAGCGCGATTGTAAAATCAGCTTTTGGGCAAATACAACAAGCTTTGGAAGATCGCGGAATCAAGGTTGCCGACAGAGCGTTCTATTGTCGCGGCGAATTTAGGGTTATGCACAAAGGGCGTCCAAATTCTGACGATTTGAAAAAAGCCGGAGAATTTGCAAAGACAGTGATTTAAAATGGAATATGATGTTTTGAAACTGAGCAATCAGCTTTGCTTTCCGCTCTATGCCTGTTCGCGGGAAATCGTGAAAAAGTATAAGCCGTTTCTCGATGAAATCGGGCTGACTTACACGCAGTATATCGCCATGATGGTGATGTGGGAAAAGAAAACGGTCAATGTCAAAACGCTTGGCGAGTGTCTTTATCTTGATTCGGGAACGCTGACGCCGCTTCTCAAAAAGTTAGAGGCGGCGGGGCTTGTAACCCGCGAACGCTCGGAGAAGGACGAACGCAATCTCGTTATCGGCATCACGGAAAAAGGCGAATCCTTGAAGGAACCAGCAAAGACTGTTCCCGAAAAAATGGCTTCCTGTATGAATCTAAGCATGGAAGAGGTGAGCACTCTTTATTCCTTGCTCTATAAAATATTGAAAGCAGACGAGGTGTGCGAATGAAGCCTCATCAAACATTGTTCGCGGGCAATATAGACGTTTCGTTGAAAACCGCCGCAAGTCTATTATCCTCTTATCCCGCGTCCGGGGCTGCTTTTTTGCGCCTTTCAAAAGGACTTAAAAAGGCACAGGCAATCCGGGAAAAGCAAACATCAGAAGGAATGGAAATCCTGCCGCTGATGATTTTAAGCACGACAGAGACGTGCAATCTCGCCTGTGCCGGATGTTACGCCTGCCCCGCTAACCGCAAGCCGGATGACGAGCTTTCCGACGTGCGTATTGCTGAAATCCTTGACGAAGCATTCGATTTGGGTGTCAGCATTGTCATGCTGGCGGGCGGCGAGCCGCTGTTATCCCACGGCTGGATGGACGCTTTAGCCGTACATAACGAAATGGTAGGCGTTGTATTTACCAACGGTACGCTGTTTGATAAAAACCGCGTGGCGTGGTTTGATAAGTACCGTCACATTTTCCCGACTTTCAGCATTGAGGGCGACGAAACACAGACCGATACCCGGCGCGGCGCGGGCGTATATGCAAAGGTGCAGGTTGCCATGTCAGGCCTTCATAAAAACGGTGTTCCTTTTGGCATATCCGTGACGGCCACAAGCGAGAACATTGACAGCATTTTGAATGATGAATTTACCGCAGAATATATCGGCAAAGGTTGCCGCTTGTTTGTATTTCCCGAATATGTCCCGGTGGAGTCGGGCGGCGAACCAATGGCCCTTTCGAGGGCCGAAAAAAGGCGGCTGAACGAATATGCAACGCTAAGTACGAAAAAGTATCCCGCACTGTTTATCCCGTTTCCCGGCGACGAGGAACAATTCGGAGGATGCTTGGCTGCGGGGCGCAGTTTTATGGCTTCCGCGTCTGTTCGTCATTTTTGGAACAGCCCTCGGCGGGGAGCGCGATGTTTGCCCTCTCGCCGCGCAGTTTCAAGGACGTGAACGGCGTAATGGCTGTGCCGGACAAAGGGTTCAAGCTGACTACGGAGGTTCTGCGCCGAAAGCCCGACTCCACCTTGGCGTGATATGAGGATTTCCGCGATGACGACGCTCTCTCTGCCAACAAAAAGCGGTTTGATGACCTCAAAGACCGCTTTATCAAGGCGGGGCTACTCGACCGAAACAACCAAGACGAGGTGACAACGGCGGTGGAGGGTTGCTATCCCTTGCGCCCTGTTTCCACCTTCATCTTGCCACGCCTTTCTGAGAAAGTAGCGCAGAATGAGCGCATATTATTTACATTCTTGTCCGCTGACGATAGATTCACTCTCTCAGCTTTTATTCGTTCTACGAGAGAGGGTTTTGCCCTGCTAACACCTTGTCAAGGGTAAATAACTCTGGCAAGACACGTCTAGGTTGCTGCGCTGAGGCGCCCTTTGTTTTAAACATGGACTACCAATCCATAATATTTAGCCCCGTGTCAGGGCAAACCCTTCTGTTGACATCGCCCGGCAGTGTGCGCACAAAGATTTCAGCCGTCGCACCCACAAGCAGCTCATTTAGGTGCCCGGCAAGAAAAGTACCCGTCACCGGATTTGCCAGCAGCGCGTGTATGTGCAGGTATGGTTTTCCGTCTTGGCGGGTCAGGTTCCCGGTGAACGAAACCGCTTCCAGAAATTCCGTTGAATGCACCGATCGATATGATTTTGCCGCTGGGTCGAAAATACCCACCGTTACAGATTTTGAGGCGCCAAGTCCGCTGATTTCTGCCGTGTGGACATCCTCCGTTGCCGCCAGATCCAGCAGGCTTTGGATAAGGTCATCACCAATTTCCAGGCGGACGACATAGCTTTCGGCAATTTTTTTGTACTGCATGGTATACTCCCTTATGTGTTTTAAATCCGAGTGAGATATTCCCGCGACGCAAGGCCTCGTAGCACATGCGCTTCCAAGATTTTTTAAACAATCTGAGCATCATTGCCACTAAAATAATGCGAATGTATAACTTTACGTGTTGCATTGTTTAAGATAAAAGCATCGTTACAACAGACAACTGGGAACGAGGCATTCAGTCTACTTGTCACCTTTTGCGCCGTTACGAGCAAGCGTGCGGTTGCGTAGGAAAATCATCCGCCCTGCGATACAAAATGATTGGCGGTATTGGCCGTATATTCTGAAATCATCTCGTCAGAATGAATCAGCGTGCCATCCAAATCAGACAGGTATAGGATGTTTATGCTGCACCTCGCGGTTACTTTTGGAGAATATGTTGTACACTGCTACGGAATTATCCCCCGCAACGCAAGGCTTTACACGGCCAAATCAACCTTGTCGCAAGGCAGATGAGATCATCTCCGCACATGTGGGGCACTTTCAGCGAGTCATCATTCCTTATCGGCAACCCAGCGGTTCATCAGATCCACAACGCGTTCCGTGCTGTGCCCGTCGCAAGCCCCCATTTGCCGTTTACGGAATGCCGAAAGTTTATCGGTGCGCGGCTGTGCAAGCGTTTTTCGCAGCGCTTCTGGCAAATCTACCCAGTCCGTCGCCAGCACACCAGGAAGGTCATCCGGAAAACTCAGGTAAAATTCACGCTCATAGTCCTCCCAGTCCGGGCAGTAGAACAGCACAGGCTTACCCAGCAGCGACGCTTCCTGCACCACGGCGGAATAGTCTGTCACCAGCACATCACAGACTGAGAGCATGTCCGCCAGCGGCTCGTTGGTGTAGTCGCGCACACGGCGATAGTGCTGTCCGGCAATATACGTCTCACGGCTAAGCGGGTGTCGGTGTATGACAAAGATCTCGTCCTGCTCCAGCGACTGCGAAAGTTTTTTCCAGCGGATTTTGGGGTCAAAAACGCCTGCGCGCGAGGTTGGACAGTAGACATACACTTTTTTGCCGCGCAGCACAGGATGGTTGTGGAGCATACGCTCACGGCGGGCTTGCATCGCGTCCGCGTCCAAAAGTGTATCCGTATGTGGAGAGCCGAGCGGCAGGACACGCTCCGGCTCCAAATTAAAGGCATGCGCGGCAAAATCACGGCATTCTTCCCCGCTGACTATCGCCGCGGTGTATTGCGCGTGTGCCTTCTCCTCCGCAGAACGCGGCCTGCTGAGGGGCGCGTCCAATGCAAAGCGCTTGTAGGCTCCGCAAGCGTGCCAAATCTGCAGGACGCGCTGATCTCCGCGCAAGCGGAATTCTGCGAGGTCGGGCACTGTGCCGTCCGTGATTATGATCCGCGTGGTCATCAGGTGCAGGAAGCCCACTGTCCGCTGCCAGAGTGAGTGCGGCAGCGCTGCGGCAAAAACGCGCTTTTGACCATCTAAACGCTCGTATACCAGACGCAAATCCTCCGGTAGGGCGCGGGAATCCTTTCGCGCGGCGTGCTGATTGCGTTCTGTGTGGCGTGAGGTTGTATAGCTGCTTGCCGGACGTGCTGTGTAGAACAGTGTTTCATTCCGCAAAGGCAGACGGTGGAACATCGCGCGCATCATGTGCAGAAAAAAATTGCCGGGCAGGGCGGAGATGAACTGTGCGCGTCTGCTAATTGCCGTACTCCGGCGGCGGAAGCTCATTAACGTAGAACGCATATGCAAGCAGCGTGTCTTGACACGTAGCTCCGGCGGCAGAAGCGCACCCTCGCGCCGCAGTGCCGCGAGTAGCTCGTCCTGCGTCAGCGTGAGATAGAGAGCGGTTTCCGGTAGGCGCACAAAGGACGCGTTTTGATAGAGCCGGCAGCAGTCCAGCGCAGAGTCCGCCGAAAATGTAAAGCGTACTCCTTGCAAATGCCGCAGCCGCAACAGCTTATTCTCCCAGAGCAAATCCAGCGGATAATCCGGCGCTTGCTCCATACGCTCACGTCCTGCGGTTAGGCTGCCTGAGTCAAAATAAAGTTGCGCACTGGCATATTGACCAACGCGTTCACCGTCAAAACGCGAGTATGGCGCAGTGGTAAAGCCCGCGTCAGGCTCTTTTTTGATTGCGTGCCAGTGCCGCTGTAACGCCTTGGGATCAAGCCGCGCAGGACGTTCCAAAATCAGCAGATAGCGTGTCCCCGCCTGCTCCAGCGCCGCCTGCTTGATTGCGGCCTGCCGCTCGCCCGGTCGTGTCTCCGGAACAGACAAAAAGCGCAAACGCGGGTCGGTCAGATCAGCCGGGAATAATGGCTCAAGGCGCTCGTCGCACAAAAGCTCAAAAAACGGAAGCGTTTGTGCACCAAGGCTTTCGAGTTGGGCTGCAAGCTCGTCCGCAGTGCGCTCTCCGCAGAGCAGTATGGTGACCTTGCGGGTATCGGCAGCTTCCTCAATGCTGGTTGGCAGGTCGCCGCCAAGAAGAATATCAGCGTGGGCGCGGCGCAGGATTGCCTTGCCCGAATTGCTGAGCATTTCGTATTCATGCAGCACAGCGCGCGTGGCGGTTGATAAAAGCTCCGGCGTGATGTTGTAAAATCGGCGGTAAAACCGGTACAGCAACACAGTCAGCAGCTTGCCGCGTACTTGGTCAAGGTAAGCTGCACGGGCACGCTTTGCCTCGCGGCGCGGGAAGTCGCCCAGCGCGTTTGCGATTTCGCCGTCAAAGTATTCTTCCGCCTGCCGCTTAATCTGCCCGTATGCCGAGATATAGCTGGCAAGCTCTGCCTGCGTGGGTAAGGAATCTTCAAATGGTTCCTCGCGCCATTCGGAAAATCCTTTGCGCGCACTGGCAACCGCCTGCGTTGCAAATGCAAATGTAAGTGTGAACAGCGCGTCTGCCGCATAGCCAAAGTCCTCCATAAAATGCAGGTCAAGGCGGCGGATGTCCTCAAGCCGGTAGAGCTTGTTACTCACAGATGGGTTCCAAAGCAGACGGAAATCCGTGCATCTAATAGATCGGTGCAAGGAGAGAGCGTCCGCGGAAGTGAAATCATGCCGGCCGAGCGCGCCAAAGCTGCGCTGGCGACCGACTACAAGCGTGGCATTTTCTTTTTCGGCCGTCTGTAAAAGTCCCGACAGGAAACGCGGTGTAAAGCGGTTTTTGCTGTGCAGAAACGCGGCGTATTTTCCTTTGGCCGCCGCCAGACCGGCATTGCGCTGCTCTGTGAACGGCGTATTTGCGGGAACTGTGACAAGCCGCCCGCGCTTGCCGCCAAAACGCTGAAGCCGACGCAGTATGTCAGCAGGCGTATCCTCCGGGGCAACACAAACAAGCTCCCAGCCAGCAAGTGTCTGACGGCGCAGACTATCCAAGGCGGGCTGTAGGTTCTCCCACGGAGGGGAAATTGTAAAGATTACACTGAGCTTTGGCATTGGTTCACCGCTCCTCCAAGATACAAGACAAGTGTTTTAGGATATATCAACACATGTTAAAAAGTATATCACGTTTTGAGCCTGAGCGCAATGCAGAGGAAGGATATAGCTATTTTTTTCATATACATCGCGCCCGCGTTCATGATGCATGTACTTACACTGCAAGCATAACGTAATTGGTCAACCCTCCAATCGCATAGTCTAAAGCGATTGGAGGGTTTGATTATGTTACAAGCTTTATTCTCGTTGCTTACAAACGGATTCTTATTCTTTGCGCTGCATTTATCCAGAGGTAATTCGTTCCCGTCACCGCTGGGCACGCAGGAGGAGCGTCGTTGCCTCGACCTGCTCGCCAAAGGAGATACGCTCGCGCGTGAAAAGCTCATTAGCCACAATTTAAGACTCGTCGCGCACATAATCAAGAAATATTACGCCACTGCCACAGATCAGGATGACCTGATATCCATCGGCTCCATCGGTTTAATTAAGGCAGTTGATAGCTTTAAGCCCGAGAAAGGCGCCCGGCTCGCGACTTACGCAGCAAGATGTATAGAAAATGAAATCCTGATGCATTTCCGTGCGCAAAAAAAATCCGCGCAGGACGTTTCGCTGGAAGATCCAATTGAAACCGATGGCGAAGGCAACCCGTTAACACTCATGGATATCCTGTGCGCTGAGGATACGCTTGAGGACGAGGTCATCATGAATATTGAGTCTGAACGTCTGCGAAAGGTTATTGCGCAAATTAAAAACAGACGTGAGCGTGAAATCTTAATACGGCGCTACGGTTTGGATGGAAGCGAACCGATGACGCAAAAGGAAATCGCCGCTGGAATGGGCATTTCACGCTCCTACGTTTCACGCATAGAAAGCAAAGCGCTAGAGTCAGTAAAAGCGGTTATGGGTGGGGATTAGGATTCTGAGAAGCCATATATTTTAAGCTTATTGTCCAACGCTTATTCATGCATTTCAAAAAGCAAAAAGAAACATAAGGTCAAGCCTCATGTTTCTTTATTTTGTCATGCTTACAGTGTATAATACGGCTTATTGCCAAACGGGATGATATTAAACAATGTAAAAATTAGGTTGAGGAGATGCCAGAGAAAATCCGAAAGTCCCTGATCCTTTAAGGGCAGATCGGCCTGTGCGGCAAGATATTCTTCAGCGTAAGCATCCAATTTATCCTGCGTCAAGTAGTAGGTTTCATATGCCTTAATGGCAGCTTTCTTCGCCGTGTCATAAATCTTCCATTTTTTGCTGTCGTAAAGGAAAGCAAAATTGAGCGTATCATCGTTGTTGAGCGCGTCGCGGAGCTTTTTGCGATCCGGGACAATGAAAGTGCAAACATTCGGCGTATTTGAGTTAACGCTAGTACCGTTCCCCTGTTGAACTTCAACCGTAATCTGGTAAGTCCCGGCGGGCAAACCAAGCCCAACGGTAAAACCTGCGAAATTGGCAGAACCGCTGTTCACAGAGGTGGGCAATTCCTGTCCGGCGGAATCCTTGACAATCCACTTAACGACATTGCCGGGATAAACACCTGTCACCCAGACAAAGAAGTAACCTGGTTGGATGAATTCACCATTTGGCGCTTTGCTTTCGGGCGTGTGCACGGTGATTTTCTCGTCAACGTCCACTTCGGCAGATGCATTGAATGCGGCACCTGAACCAAATAGCATAAGCACGGCCAGCAAAATGGCAAGGATTCTTTTTGTTTTCATAGGGTTTGACCTCCTTATGTACTTGCATACGAACAAATCGCTGCGGTGTTTAGAGAATTCTGTGTCTAGTCTACCACATTTGGGCTAAAAACGCAAGCCCTTTCGTCTTATTTGTAAGAATAAAAAAGAGCGAGCTTGTCAGACTAAACAAGTCCAATGGACACACTTCACATTTGTTCATATTTTAGCTATTGCTTTTTGCGGCTGTTATGGTATAATATCACAAATAATGGCAGCAGATAGAATGGAGCGCGTAATGCCGACTGTGCATATTTCTGCCGACAGTCCCTGCGATATGACCACCGAGCTTGCTTATACCAACAGCGTCACGCTCATTCCGCTTTACCTGCATTTTGGTGATGGCCAAGCCATGCGCGACGGCATTGAGATTACCGGGCGCGACGTAGTTGAGCATTACGAAAAGTCCGGCAAGCTGCCAAAAACCGCCGCACCGTCTATCGGCGACTATCTTTCCGCTTGGGAACCGCTGATTCACGATGGCGGTGAAGTGTTGCATATCGCATTCTCTTCCGGCGTTTCGTCTGCATGCCAGACTGCGCGGATTGCCGCGCTGGAGTGTGGACACGTTCATGTGCTTGACAGCAAGCTGCTGTGCGGAGCATACACCCTTGCGGTACTGCACGCGTGTGAATTGCGTTCTCATGAGATAGGCATAGCCGAAATTGCGGTGGAAACGGCAGCGTTTAGCAAAGAACTTCACAGCGCGTTCCTTGTCGAGGACATTACCTTTCTCAGGGCGGGAGGGCGTTGCAGCGCGATGGAAGCGCTAGGTGCAAACTTATTCAAAATCCGTCCTTCACTGACGACACTTGACGGTAAACTCGTGCCTATGGGAAGTTATCGAGGCAAAATGGCGGATATCCGGCAGCGTTTTCTTAAAGATATGCTCACCCAATATCCTGTTGCCAATAACCACAAAAGCGCAATACTTGAATACACAGTCTTGCCGCAAGGTGATATTGCGCCATTGGTAGAGATATTAGAAGACAGCGGGCACTTTAGTAAAATTATAACCTGTGAAACAGGCAGTGTCATCACAGCGCACTGCGGCAAGGGTATGGTAGCCCTGTTCTTTTAATTGGAGGTCAAATGAAACAATTTTTCTACCGTATATTCTGCGGATTTTTCCTTTGCTTTGCAGTGCTTGCGCCGGGCGTAAGCGGCAGTGTTATGGCGGTCATGATGGGAATCTACGAAGATTTGCTGGCAATTGTCGTGAACCCTTTCAAGAATTTTAAGAAAAACCTAAGTTGGTTGATTCCGCTTGGAATTGGCTCGGCAGTAAGCGCTCTGCTGTTCTTTATTGTGTTCAACCAACTGTTCAACACCTATCCTCTGGCGACGATTCTGCTCTTTCTTGGCCTCGTTGCAGGCAATCTGCCCGCCGTTTTTAACGACGCAAAATCGAATGGCTTTAAGGGTAAATATTTTATTCCCATGGTGCTTGCCTTTTTACTTGCACTGGGTTTAGGCGTGCTCCAAATTTCCCCCGCGGCACCAGACGCTCTATGGTATCTGGCAATTTGCGGCGTGATTGCTGGCGTGGCTTCTATGGTGCCGGGTATCAGCATCAGCATGACGCTCATGTTATTCGGGGTCTACGATAGATTAATGGCTGCCGCAAAAGGCAGTATTGACGAGGCGTTGGTGTTTGTCGGTTTACGCACTGGTGAGGGCGGATTTTCATTTATCATTGCCGCTGGCGTGACGACACTGTGTTTTTTGGCCGGCATGTTTACCTTTTCGCGCCTGACCAAATCCGTTTTGGAACGCCACAGAGCCACCGCCTACTGGACGATTTTTGCATTTATGTGCGGCTCTTTAGGTGCAATCGTGCTGAAGCTGCCATTGGACGACCCCAATTTTTCATTCTGGCAGATGTTTTTATCACTCCCATTGGGAATTGGCATTTCGCTGGCATTCGTTCTGCTGGGCAAACGCATGCATCGTGGGGCGTAATCATATATTTCGTTTGCATTTTGCGCGGAAGCGTGGTATACTATATACCATAATATTATAAATTAAGGTAGGTAGTGTTATTATGAGTTACAGTGCAGTAATTGCAAAACAGGTTGACCTCTATTTGCATAGTCAGGATTGGCACTACGATTTCGATCAAGAAAATGGAGCTTTTGATTTTGGAATGAACATCAGCGGTAAGGTTAAGAACTTGCGGATGAGAATTATGCTGGGCGACGACTATTTTACGGTCTACGCAATTGCCCCCATGCGCGCAGATGAGAACGACCTTGAGACGCTCGACTTGGTTAACGAATACCTTACACGGGCGAATTTTGGTTTGCGCACAGGTAACTTTGAGCTTGATTTCCGCGACGGTGAAATGCGCTATAAAGCATCGCTTTTTTGTGCGGATGAGGTGCCGTCGATTAAGATGATTGAACGTGTGGTTGATGTCCCCTTCCTGATGTGGAAGCGTTATGGCACTGGTATGATAAACGTGCTCTACGGCGGCAAATCCCCAGCGGATGAGATAGCGGCGGTCGAGACCGAATGATTTTGAACACACTCCAAGGTTGACAATTTTCAATCCCTTATTTATTGGCAGATAAGTCAGTTTGAGATATTTTTCATCTATATTGTTATATAATTGGACTAAAATGTTAAGTGTATACACTGCACGGCAAATCTGCCTTTTGTCTCAATGAGTTTGCGCAAACTTTGTTTGACCGCCAAGCAATGATTGCAGAGAGTCAGCGGCAAAACCCATTTGATTATATTTCTCATGGTCGTAAGTCCCCAAAATGCCGACGCTCATCAGCATAGCCAATGGCAACGCCCCATTCTTCGACACTGACGCATAATTTATTTACAGAATCAATTTCCAAGCAATCTGGTGCAATATCAAATCTGTTCACATCAATAAGCTCCGACAAGCTGTCAAGAAAAATGCTCATGTTACAATTAGTTTTCTCTCCCATAACAATCACTTAATCCAGTGTAATGCGTCCTAACTTGCCCGCGCGGTATTCATCCATCAATGTATGTGCCGCACGGCGCGTATCCACATTGTTGCCGCGCAGCAAAAATCCGCGTGAAAGAGCAATTGACTGCAACAACTCGTAATCAGCAGAAGAGTTTTCGTCCACATCTGCCGTTAAATCAACATGATAACGCTCTTGAATCCGCTCAGGATACCGTTGCCGCATGACGTGGAGGAAAGCGCACACCAGTTCCTCAACGTCCAAAATCTCGTCCTTTACGGAGCCGATAAACGCCAGACGCATGCCCACAACGGGATCATCAAACTTGGGCCAAAGTACACCTGGCGTGTCTAAAAGCTCCAGCCCATTGCCGATTGTAAACCAGTTTGTGCGCTTCGTAACGCCGGGACGGTCAGCCGCCTCAGCTTTGGCGCGCCCCGCCATGCGGTTAATAAACGATGACTTGCCGCAGTTGGGAATCCCAACCACCATAAAACGCAGCGCGCGCCCAACCATTCCCTTACTCTCATTGCGCGCGACTGTTTCTGTGCAAACCTTACGGGCAAGCGGAGCAAATGCGTTCAATCCGCGCCCGCTGCTACAATCAGCCGTCAACACGGCAATACCGTCGCGACGCAATTCTAAAACCCGGTGAACTGTGGTGTCAGCATCTGCCAAGTCGGCTTTGTTCAACAACAAAATACGCGGTTTATCCACCAAAAGTTTATCAATTTCGGGGTTACGCCCCGAATGTGTAACTCGCGCGTCGATTATCTCTACGGCACCATCGCACAGGTGCAAATTTTCGTGAATCAAACGCCGCGTTTTTGCCATATGTCCCGGGAACCACTGAATTTGCGGTGTACTCATGGCGTCGTCTTATAAACATTCCACTCGCCAAAAGGTTTTATTCGGAACATAACCTTGCCCAGCAGATATTCATTACGGATACAGCCAATGCCACGGCTGTCGTGAGAGTCGTTGCGGTTGTCACCCATCACAAACACAGAGCCTTCCGGCACCTGAACCTCACCGACAAAGCGACTGATGTTCAGCGGAAAACTATCAATGCTTTTCGTTTTGATTTTTTCGCGGATAAACGGCTCGTCCTGTAAAACGCCATTTACCCAAACATCCCCAACCTGAAAATCAATACGAATTGTCTGCCCGCCAACGGCAATCACACGCTTAACCAGCGGGTCATGCTCACCGGGCTTGGTGATGATGACGATATCATGCTGTTTAACGTTGGGCATAAACGCTGTGACAATCAGGCTCTGTTTTTCCTCAAGTGTTGGATACATTGAGTTTTGCACAACCCCTACCATGCGGAAGCCAAAAACGAATACAAGCAAAACTACTACCACAGCAGACACCGCGACAGAAGCTAAATCATATAAAGTGCGCAATAAGGCTTCACGCAAGGACCACGTTTCCGCTTCTTTTTTATCCTGCGTTGCGTTAAGTTCCTCTGGCAAAGGAAGACCTCCTCCGCTGAAGGCAGGGGCACGTCATGATGTGCCCCTGCCCACACAAATCAATCAAATTACCGAAGTCGTTCGCGAACCTTTGCCGCCTTGCCCACACGACCACGCAAATAGTAAAGCTTAGCGCGGCGAATGCGTCCATAGCGAACGGTTTCTACCTTATCAACATTGGGGGAATGCACAGGGAACACGCGCTCTACGCCTACTCCGTAAGAGAGACGGCGCACTGTGAAGGTTTCGCTCACACCAGAACCGTTACGGGCAATAACAATGCCCTCAAAGATCTGAATGCGTTCGCGCTCACCTTCGCGGATTTTTACGTGAACCTTAACCATGGAACCTATATCAAACTTGGGCGGTTCCGCCTTCATGCTATCTCGAGCGATGAACTTAAGCGGATCAATATAAACAGGCTTAGGTGCCGGCGCAGGAGCTTTTTTTGCGGGTGTTTCAACCTCAGCTACTTCTTCGACAACTTCAGTAGTTTCCGCCGTTGGCTCTTCTGTGACCGCCTCGGTTGTTTCTTCCGCTTTTGTCACAACTTTTTCTTCGTCTAGCATGGGATATCCTCCGAATATTCGACATTGTTCTTAAACGCGCTTTGCCGCCAGAGGAACAACTGATTAGTACCGTTGCGGTTTCTGCAAAGGCACGATAATTATTATAACATGTTCAACACGCTTTGTCAAGCCAGAGAGCAGATAACGGTTTAGTTGAAAATCCAGTGATCTTTTTCGCTCAGCGCGTTAATCTGTTCCATCTGTTCCATATAAAACCCGACCAGCCAATCCTTGTCTTGCCCCAGACCGATTGGTTTGCCATGATCGCCGCGCTGCGCGGGCATTACATTCCAAACACCGCGTTCAAGCTTGTCTGCAGAAAATACCGCCTGTGCATCTTCAAAAGGCGCTGTCGCCGAAATCGTGTTCACTAAGCCGTCATTCGGCAACCACGTTTCGTCCACCGGGATATCATTGACTTTATTTTTATCATACGAGCCAATGATTGCCGCAAGTGGCTTTAAGGCCAAGCTCATCTCGCTGTCGCCAACTCGGCCTTTAGCACTAAAAAGGCTGAATGCGGCATCCTTCGTCGCATCATAAGGATAAGAAAAATAGTATACCTTTGATGCAGGCTTTACCCATTCGTTAAGCTTTTTTGCGCCCTCCAACGTCAGTTCATAGTAGCTATTATCCTCCGTTTGAGATAGCTTTACCATCTCATCGAATGATAGCCCGGATCTGCTTTCCAAGCTGACTCCAAATGCTTCCAGCTGCTGTCTTAAACCAGAGGTGTTTAAAGCGCTCAAAATCCCACCGATAATTTTACCGCTATTGTCGCCGCCCAAGGCATAAAGCAATGTTGTGCCATTATGCGGTGCCGCCAGCGCTGTAACGCTGAAAATCCGGTTTTCTTTGCCGCCTGTAAAAAGCGGGGAGGTATCTTTGCCGGAAGCCTTGCGCTCTTCTTCGCTTCCTTCCGCCATAAGCTGAGTGAATACGCGTATCGTTGCGCCGCCAAAACTGTGACCGATCAAATTGATTTTACGCGTGCCATTCCGCATGCCCCAATCTGGAATCAATGCGGTATTGTATGTTTTGCCAAAACGCTCGTGGTCATATTTTTCGGCGTGCGCCGCGCCATAATCCACCGTGCCGCCAGTAAGCTGTGCATAAAGCTCGCAGGCGCGGTCCCAAGCGCTATCCGCTTTGCCGACGCTTGGCGCATAGCACGTAACGCCCTTTTCATCCAGCAGCTGCATTAAATTGCCGGCAGTGGAACCCCAGTAAGGGTCAGACTCCGCATCATCGGTTTTGTCCGTACCTTTACCGTTCAAGCCATGTACGAAAACATAAGGATATGGCTCCTGCTTGCGGAACGCGCCTAAGATCCAAAGCGTACCAACGCCACCTGTGGCAATCACAAGAGCCAGAACGATGCCGATTATTTTTGTGCTTTTTTTCATAAATATATCCCTGTAAAATGCTTCTTTAAAAAAATAGTATAGCACAGCGTGAATTAAAAGTAAAGTGCGGCGGCCCCAAAGCTTTGTTGACAGTGCATAGATATTGTGATATACTTCACAAAAGCAGAGCAAAAATATTGTGAGGATATGCAAATGAGGCTTGCAGAATATTTCCGTGAAAAGAAAGTAAGACGTTACCCAAACGCCCGTCTCTGTACTCGCTGGGGCAAGACGCTTGATCGTGAACACCCATTGCCGGAATATCCCCGCCCACAATTTAGGCGAAATAGCTATATGAACCTCAACGGGGTATGGGAGTACGCGATTGCGGAATCTAAGCCCAAACAATATCAGGGTGAGATTGTTGTGCCTTTCAGCCCAGAAAGTCTGCTCTCTGGCGTAGGGCAATTTCTGAATCCAACTGAAACGCTGTTTTATAGGCGCACGTTCACTGTTGACAACGTATTCCTAAGTGATGTGACATATCTGCATTTCGGCGCAGTGGACTGCGACTGCACTGTGACCCTTAACGGTGCGCAAGCCGGTTCGCACAGCGGCGGGTTCTTACCGTTTTCGCTCGACGTCACGGGCGCAATACATGAAGGTGAGAATGAAATCTGCGTGGCAGTCACCGATCCGACGGACACGTCATGGATCAGCCGGGGCAAGCAATCCAGCAAGCCCGGCGGGATTTGGTATACACCGCAATCGGGGATTTGGCAAACGGTATGGCTGGAAAGCGTGCCTAAAACGCATATCAAATCACTGAAAATTACGCCGGATATTGACGCGGAGGCGGTACGCATGCTCGCCGAATGTACCGTTGACTGTCAAATCAGCGCTGTCATATTTGACGGTGAAAACGAAATTACAAGTGTGGCACTACAACCGGGGGTAGAATGTTTTGTTAAAATCCCAGAGGCAAAGCTTTGGAGTCCTGAATCGCCTTTCCTTTATAATGTACAGTTTGCGGTCGCTATGGATATCGTCCATAGCTACTTTGGTATGCGCAAGTTTAGTATAGGGTTTGACGAAAACGGTGTTCCGCGCCTTTGCCTGAATAATCGGCCCTATTTTCACAACGGACTGCTTGATCAAGGCTACTGGTCAGACGGACTGCTGACGGCGCCGGACGACGCGGCTATGGTTTGGGACATTGAAAAAATGAAGCAATTGGGCTTTAATATGCTGCGTAAGCATATTAAAATCGAGCCGGCACGTTGGTATTACCATTGCGACCGACTGGGTATGCTCGTGTGGCAGGACATGGTGAATGGCGGCGGACAGCACAGAGAAAGCGGGTTCCGTCTGCGGGAAGAAGCTCTCCCGGAAAGCGAGTGCACTGACACTGAAGCACCTGCAAAATCTGTCGGCTATTCCTTTAACGTGGTGGGCGTGCTGCCATTTAGGGGCAAAGTAATTAGCGATGGCGAGGAAAACTACGCGCGTTTTTCCCGTTCGGATGCAGCCGGACGCGAGTCCTATTGGCGTGAGCTTGCAGCGACTGTTGCGCATCTGCAAAACTGTGTATCCATTGCCATGTGGGTGCCGTTCAACGAGGGCTGGGGGCAGTTTGATGCGAACGCGGCGGCGGAATATCTGCGCGAACACGACCCCTCACGCACAGTTGACCATGCAAGCGGCTGGCATGATCAGGGCGGCGGCGACGTTGTCAGTCTGCATGTTTATTTTAAAAAACTGCCTGTGCCCAAATTTGAGAACGGCAAGTGGAATGTGGAGAATGCCTTTAAGCCTCCGCAAACACCGCGCGCGCTAGTGCTTTCAGAGTTCGGTGGATATTCATACCACACGCCGGGTCATGTTTATAACCCGTACCGCGTGTTTGGTTACAGGAAATTCAAATCCGTGGAGAAATTCCGCGCGGCGTACCAAAAGTTATACCGTAAACAACTCCAGCCGATGATTGACGCGGGCCTGAGCGCGGCTGTCTACACGCAGCTCTCGGACGTGGAGGATGAAACCAATGGTCTGGTGACGTTTGACAGAGAGGTTTGCAAGCTATAACGGCAGCCTTCTTAAATTTCTAATTTAGAACAATAACATTATTTTAAAAATATACTCACTGATTAAGAGCTGTGGCGGCTAAAAATATCCGCTCTTAGGTGCTTAGACGGGGCGGCTCCATCCCGTTCATATGC
>JAIRYC010000034.1 GCA_031267965.1 Oscillospiraceae bacterium
ACTGCTTTAAACTTTATCGTAAAGCTCCGCAATCACCGGTTCGCCGCCGTCCGGCGACCAAAGCTTGTCAAGTTCTGGCGCGATGGCGCGAATTGCGCATTCCTCACTCGCGATATACATGGTGTCGCCCCGCTCGCCGACCACCATAGAACGCAGCTTCAAGCGGTCGTTGAGTGCCATCAGCCCGCCGCTGTAGCCCAAAATGATGGAGAATGGCCCGGTTATCAGCAAGCTGCTGTAAGCGCGGCGCAAATACTCCCATTCCTCACGTTTGCGGTAATCGTAGGTCTTGGTGATAACATCCCAGAATGGCGCGGCTGCAACTGCGGCTGCTTCACGCAGCGTCAATCCCTCGTGCCGACAAAGATAATCAAAAATATAAGTGATAACCTCGGTGTCGGTCTGCAGGGTGCACTCGTACCCAAACATCTCGATAAAGCGGCGGTTTGCATCATAGCTGGAAATTTCGCCGTTGTGGACGACGGAATAATCCAACATGGCGAACGGGTGCGCCCCGCCCCACCAGCCGGGTGTGTTGGTCGGATAGCGTCCGTGCGCGGTCCATGCATACCCGGCGTAATTCTCAAGCTGATAGAACTCGCCTACATCCTCCGGGAAGCCGACGGCCTTGAATACGCCCATGTCCTTGCCGCTGGAGAAGAGGTACGCGCCTTCAATTTTGGTGTTAATATACATGACCGCATGAGCAACAAATTCCCCCGCCGTTTTTTGGCTTGCGTCCAGCTTGGTGGGCAGCGGCAGGACAAAGTAGCGCCAAATCAGCGGTTCTTCCGTGATATTTTTGTGTTTGCGCGTTGGGATTTTGGAGAGGTTGATGATATCGTAATTACGCTCCAAATACTCCTCACACTCATCTTTTGCCTTTGTGCTCATGTAAAAAATGTGGAAAGCAAAATAGTCTTTGTATTCCGGGTAAATGCCATACCCGGCAAAGCCTCCGCCCAGCCCGTTGCTGCGCTCGTGCATGACGGCGATAGATTTACAGATAACGTTGCCGCCAGTGCGCGCGCCGTCCTTATTGATAAACGCGCTGATGGCGCAGCCTGCCGGGATTCGCAGGCCATCCAGCCCTTCAAGCCTATGATTCATGCGGGCATACTCCTTAGATTATTACAATTATTGCAAATTATAGCGGATATTGCGCCTGATGTCAACGGATTTGTTTGTCAATATTGCACAATAGGCGTTTTGCCTAAATTAAATATATATTATTGATAAAATGTATATGATAATAAGCCTGACGCCTTGTTTTTGCTTCTCCATATTTAACGAGCATGGGGTATTGACAAACGTCGAAAAATATTATACAATAGTTACGCAGGACAGCAATGGCGCGCGTCCTTAGGTTTTGTGCGCCCAGCTGTCTATTTTATTTTGCAATCAAAAGGAGTACATGATGGCAAGCATTCCTGAGTTTTTCGGCAGCAACGTTTTTGACGAAAAAGTCATGCGTGAGCGGCTACCCAAGTCAGTCTTTAAGGCACTGACTGCGACTGTTCAAAACGGGACGGAGCTGGACAGAACTGTGGCAAGTGTCATCGCCAACGCTATGAAGGACTGGGCGGTTGAGAAGGGCGTTACGCACTTTACGCACTGGTTTCAGCCCATGACTGGAATTACCGCCGAGAAACACGACAGCTTTATCTCTCCTCAGAGCGCCGGTGAAGTGATTATGGAATTCTCCGGCAAAGAGTTGATTAAGGGCGAGCCGGATGCATCCAGTTTCCCCAGCGGCGGACTGCGCGCAACGTTTGAAGCGCGCGGCTATACCGCATGGGATCCCACCTCCCCGGCATTCATTAAGGACGGTATCCTGTGCATACCCACCGTTTTCCTTTCATACAGCGGCGAAGTGTTGGACAAGAAAACTCCGTTGCTGCGCTCTATGGAGGCTGTCAGTAAGCAAGCGGTGCGTGTCCTTAAGCTTTTTGGCGAGAACACTGCGCGCGTCATCACCACGGTTGGCCCCGAGCAGGAGTACTTCCTTGTGCCGAAAGAGCTTTTTGATAAGCGCAAGGATTTAGTCTACACAGGACGCACGCTTTTTGGTGCGCCGTCGCCCAAAGGCCAGGAGCTGGAGGACCAGTATTTCGGCACAATCCGCCCGTGCGTTGCGGCATACATGGCGGACTTGAACGAAGAACTTTGGAAGCTGGGAATCCTTGCCAAGACGCAGCATAACGAGGTTGCGCCGGCCCAGCACGAGCTTGCGCCCATCTTTGGCAACACAAACATTGCAACCGACCACAACCAGTTGACCATGGAAGTCATGAAGAAAGTTGCCGAGAAGCATGACCTTGTTTGCCTGTTGCACGAGAAACCATTTGCGGGCGTGAATGGTAGTGGCAAGCACAACAACTGGAGCATCTCCACTGCCGAAGGTTCCAACTTGCTTGACCCGAGTGACAAGCCTTACGAAAACCTGCGCTTCCTGCTGTTCCTTGCGGCGGTGATTGAGGCCGTTGATGAGCATCAGGATCTTCTGCGCGTGAGCGTTGCAACAGCGGCAAACGACCACCGTCTTGGCGCGAATGAAGCGCCGCCCGCCGTCATTTCCATGTTTCTGGGCGATGAACTCACTTCCGTGCTGGAAGCGATTTCTTCCGGGAATGCGTATATTCCCGCTGCCAGCGTAAAGATGAGTTCCGGCGTGGACGCCGTCCCCGACTTTAAAAAGGATACCACGGACCGCAACCGCACCTCGCCGTTTGCCTTCACCGGCAACAAATTTGAGTTCCGTATGCTTGGCTCCAGCAACAGCATCTCCGAGGCGAACATCGTCCTCAACACAACCGTTGCGGACGTGCTGGCCAAGTTTGCAGATTCCCTTGAGCGTGCGGCGGATTTTGAATCTGCGGCAAAGGCGCTTATCAAAGATACCATCGCTGAGCACGAGCGGATTATCTTCAATGGCAACAACTATGCCCCCGAGTGGCTAGACGAGGCGGCCAAGCGCGGCCTGCTTAACCTGCGCACCGCGGCGGATGCGTATCCGTATTTTGAGAGTGCGGAAAACATTGCGCTGTTTGGCCGTCATGGCATCTTTACCGAGGCGGAGGTCAAGAGCCGCACGGAAATTATGCTTGAGGGTTATTCCAAAACAATCCGCATAGAGGCGCTGACAGCGTCTGAAATGGCTCAAAAAGATATCCTCCCTGCGGCGATTGCATACTCGAATACGTTGGTTAAAGCCGCCAAGGGCAAGGCAAAGCTGAACATTGGCGCAAAGACTGAGATTGCGCTGATTGAGGAAATCGGCGATCTGCTGGACGCGTTTGCCGATGCCAAAGCCAAGCTTGACAATGCGGTTGACGCACTGGACGCGCTAGAAGAGGCGTCCGCACAGGCAAACTACTGCCGCGATGTGCTGCTGCCCGCTTTGGCGGCTCTGCGTGAAACCGGCGATCAGATTGAGCCGCTGCTTGCGCGCGACGCGTTACCGTATCCGACTTACGGCGACTTGCTGTTCTATTAATCAGAACGCAACTTTACTCAACCGCTCTCGTGTTTGATCTCGAGAGCGGTTGTTTTTACAGATTTTATTTGCATATTTATTAAAATAGTGATATAATTCCATTTTTGAAAATATTTCGTCCGTTTTTACACATGAAAGGAGAAAATGATGTCGCTAACATTTCTTATTCCAATGCTCGGTAAGATTTCCGCAGCAATTATCAGCCTTGTTCAAATTGCTTTGACGGTTATGAGTGTACCCGCGCTGTCCTCCTCCACTCCGGAAACGCCTAATCCTTATCTTGCGCCGCGTACATTGATAAGCGCACACAGACTTGGCTCAGGTCTTGCGCCGGGAAACACATTGATGGCGGTTGAGAAGACAATCAATTCTAATAACTTCAACGTGGATATTTTGGAAATGGACGTACAGTTGACCAAAGACGATGAGTTGATTTTATTGCATAATCCCGTGTTTGACGACACCGGCAACGCCGTCGAAGCGTTTGGACACGTTGGTGTTTCTCCGTTGCTTTATAACTATAAGGAACTGCATGATAAATTAAATTTGGGCGCAAAATGGGATGAATCGTGGGCGTCACTGCGCGGCGCGGATATCCCGGATGATTTGCGCGTGGTGAAGTTGGAGGATGTCCTTGCCTATGCCGAGGCTAATTCCAACCCGCAAAAACCGTTATATTATACCATTGAGGCAAAGCTTTTACCGGCAAACCTTGGATACAAGGCAGCGGACAAAATTGTGGAGATTGCCAACAAATTAGGAATAATTGACCGTATTTTGTTTGGCAGCTTTTTGCCGGAAACCGCACAGTACGTCGGGCGTAAATATCCAACGCTGGCGCGCACGGCAGACCCATTGGAAGTGCTTATGTTTCTCGACGCCTTTAAGAACGGTGACAACCTGAATAAGCTCAGCCCGCGTTACAAGGTTTTGGCACTGCCCAACGGCTACGGGATTGACACCATGTTCAAGCTTGCAGACGCAAAGCTTGTCGATTATGCACACGAATACGGCATTGCTGTGCAATACTTTACGGCGAACGACCCGGACGGAACTATTGCGGCAAAGCTTGCGGATATTGGTGCTGACGCTGTAATCGGCGATGACGTGGCGGCGATTTATGAGAAATTCGAATAAGCTATAATTACAAAACCAAACGCCGAATTTGTGTGAAATTCGGCGTTTGGTTTTGTATGTAAGAGCGGTTATGAGATATGGCACGCCAACACAACGCCGGCAAACACAATGCTTACCATGCTCAGCAGTTTGATGAGGATGTTTATTGACGGGCCTGACGTATCCTTAAACGGGTCGCCCACGGTGTCGCCCACCACTGCGGCCTTGTGACCGTCAGAGCCTTTGCCGCCATAATTCCCGCTCTCAATGTACTTTTTGGCGTTGTCCCACGCGCCGCCGGAATTTGCCATAAATATCGCCAGCACAAAGCCGGTCACGGCGGAACCGCCCAGCAAACCTACAACGCCGTTTGGCCCCAGCAACAGACCGCAAAGAATAGGCGAGGCAACGGCGACTATTGTTGGCAAAACCATCTCTCTCAATGACGCTTTCATGCACAAATCCACGCAGGCGGCGTAGTCTGGCTCCGCTTCGCCATCCATGAGTCCCAGTATCTCGCGGAACTGCCGGCGCACCTCGCACACAACGGACTCCGCCGCACGCCCAACAGAGTGCATAGTAAGTGCAGAGAACAAGAACGGCAGCATCCCGCCGATAAACAATCCGACTAATACCGGCGGATTTGTCAGGCTGAGGTCAATCTTGTTCGCAAAAAAGTCAGGACTTAGCTCCTTGATTCTGTCCACATATGCCGCAATAAGCGCTAGCGCAGTCAGCGCGGCTGAGCCAATCGCAAAGCCCTTGCCTGTGGCCGCTGTGGTATTGCCGAGCGAATCCAGCGCGTCCGTGCGCTCGCGGACCCCCTCGGGCATACCGGTCATTTCAGCGATGCCTCCAGCGTTATCTGCAATTGGGCCATAGGCGTCAGTTGCTAGGGTAATGCCCAGTGTTGAGAGCATCCCCACCGCAGAGATCGCAACCCCGTAAAGCCCCATTCCCGGGTTCTCAGCGCCACCCGAAAAATAAAACGCTGCCAACACACAAATACCAACCAGTATGACCGGCGCCGCAGTGGAGAGCATGCCCAGTGATATGCCGCCGATGATAACAGTCGCGGAGCCGGTTTGGCTTTCGCCGGCAAGGGCGCGGGTGGGCTTATAGCTGTCAGAGGTGAAGTATTCCGTAAAAAAGCCGATTCCGACGCCGGCGACAAGCCCTGCGATGATCGCACCGTAAATGCCGATGTTTTCCTTGCCAAGCTGCCACCAAATAAGTGGTAGTGCCGCTATTGCTATTAATATTGCCGAAAAGTTGCTGCCGCGCCGCAGTGCCGAAAGGAGGTTTTTCTGGCTCGCACCCTCTTTTGTGCGCACAAGGAACGTGCCGAGGATGGACGCTGCCACACCTACTGCCGCTATAACCATCGGGATGGCGACCGCCTTAAGCCCCATATCCTGCTCCGGCGCCCCAAATGCCGAAACACCTAGAGCGCTCGCGGAGATGATTGAACCAACATAAGATTCATACAAGTCCGCACCCATGCCGGCAACGTCACCTACATTGTCGCCCACATTGTCGGCGATAACCGCGGGGTTGCGTGGATCATCCTCAGGGATTCCCGCCTCAACTTTGCCGACAAGGTCCGCGCCAACGTCCGCCGCCTTGGTAAAGATGCCGCCGCCCACGCGAGCAAACAGCGCCATGCTGGAAGCGCCCATGCCAAAGGTCAGCATGGCGGATGTAATATCATGGATCTCAAGTTGAAACCAGAATTTGAGGATTACATACCATATTGAAATGTCCAGCAGCCCCAGCCCAACCACTGTGAACCCCATTACACTGCCCGCGCTGAACGCGACGCGCAAGCCTTTGTTCAGGCCTTCACGTGCGGCGGCGGCAGTGCGGGCATTTGCCGCTGTGGCGATTTTCATGCCGATGAAGCCCGAAAGTCCGGAAAAAAATCCGCCCGTCAAAAATGCGAACGGCACAAATGGCGTTAGGAAATTGAATGCGGAAAGCACGGCAAGCAACACTGTCATCGCGGCAAAAAATACACCGACTATAGCATATTGCCGCCGCAGAAAGGCGTTCGCTCCTGCGCGTATCTTGGCGGAAATATCTATCATGGCGTCAGTCCCTTGCGAGAACTTCATTACCCGTGCCGCCAGAGATCCGGCCATACCCAGTGCCAGGATTGCAGCAATCGGTGTAAAGATCAATGGTCCCATTGTGTTCCTCCTATGTGTTTTAGTAATATATGCACATTATAACTTCTTTATATCGCAAAAGTCAAGCGATTTTGCACAAATTTTTGCAAGCAGGCTTGACAAACGGGAAAGATAAGCGTATAATACAGAGAACAGTAAAGTAGGGTAGGTTGCCCTCACCGCAGGATTGCGTTCCATGCCGGTTAATAAACACCAAAAGCCACTTAATGAAAGGCTTGACGGTTTTGTTGGCGGGAACGGGTGTGCCCGCTTTTATTGTCCTCAAAAACATACGGAGGTGTTCGAGTATCGCAAGTAAACCGCAGCAGCATGCACAAACGCAAATTAATGAGGAAATTCGCGACCGCGAGGTACGTGTAGTTTCCGTAGACGGTGAACAACTGGGGATCATGTCCGCCGTGCAGGCCTTGCATCTTGCCGACGAGCAGAGCTTGGACTTGGTGAAGATTGCCCCAATGGCTGCACCACCAGTCTGCAAAATTATGGACTATGGCAAGTTCCGCTTCGAGCAGTCCAAAAAGGAAAAAGAAGCACGGAAAAATCAGAAGACGATTGAGCTTAAAGAAATCCGCCTCTCTTATAAGATTGATATCCACGACTTTAACACAAAGCTGGAGCAGTCAAAAAAATTCTTGGCGGCGGGTCATAAGCTCAAGGTAAGCATTCGCTTCCGTGGACGCGAGATGGCACACGCAAACCTCGGGCGTCAGACTATGGAGCGGTTTGCGGAGTTAGTTGCCGAAAGCGCGGCAATTGAGCGTGTGCCAAAGCTCGAAGGACGGCAAATGCTCATGTTCTTAGCACCAAAGAAATAGTGCACAACGAAGTGTAAACACACCAAACGGCGGTATTTTTGACCGCCGGATGGTCGGTTTCGGCAAATTGCTTTGCCGTACACATATCAAGGAGGACAATCATGCCAAAGCTCAAGACGCACAGCGGCGCGAAAAAGCGCTTTAAGCTGTCCAAAAACGGGAAGGCAATGCGTTCGCACGCCTACAAATCTCACATCCTCAACAAAAAGACAACCAAGCGTAAACGCAATCTGCGCAAAGTCGTTGTTGCCGACACAACCAACCAGCGGCAAATCCATCGCCTGTTGCCTTATCAATGAAAGCAGTAAATAAGCTCTGCTATTTATAAAATCTAAAATCTGGGAGTCTAAAAATGGCACGAATCAAAGGAGCGCTGGCAACACGCAAGCGCAGGAATAAAGTACTTAAAGCGGCAAAGGGATACTACGGCGCCAAAAGCAAGCTCTTTAAAACCGCCAAACAGGCGATCATGAAGAGTGGCAACTATGCCTATATTGGGCGCAAGCAACGCAAGCGCGATTTCCGCCGCCTGTGGATTACCCGCATTTCAGCCGCGGCAAAAATTAATGGGATGAACTACTCCACGTTCATCAATGGCTTGAAGAAAGCGGGCGTGACGCTCAACCGCAAAATGATTGCGGAGACTGCCGCGCGTGATTTAGAAAGTTTTGCCAAATTGGCCGAAACAGCTAGGGCGGCATTGTAAACATGTCAAAAAATAAAGCAATAGTAATCTAAATCACACATATGAGGAGGCGTGGCGCAATCCCCAATAGCGGCGGCGTTTTCCGCTATGTAGTCGGCTGCGTCGAAGAGGTCTGTGTAGTCCTCCGTGGCGCAACCCTTGATATATATCTGACATTTCTGCGTACTGCCCTCGGTGTTGATATATATTCGGTCAATGACCGTGTGCAGGAGCGTAAACAATACTTCCGGCGGTGCGTCCTTTGCGTATTCCTCAAAGGACAGTAGCCGTTTTTTCATGCCGCTTAGTTCGTGGAGTACATACTGGTTTTCTGATTGTGCGTCCTCCATGCGGCGGAGCGTGGTTTCCCGTTTCGCCAGTTCGTCGGTAAGTGCCTTTACGTCGTCTTGGATAAACCGTTTCAATGCTTCGTCGGCTTCCCGCAGATTGCGAACCTGTGCGGCAATGTCTGTGTTCAGACGTTCGATTGCTTTCTTGGTTGCTTGATACTCCTGTTCGCTTTGGTCAGTGCGTATCATGCTCATTATGCGGCTCTCGAATATCTGGCGGTAGTATTCGTTCTGTTCGTTGTTGAGATTGGAAAAGGTCTGTACCACAAACTCGTCAAGTGAAACGCCCTCGACGCCTTTGAAATCACATTCCTTTGCGCGAACGCCGGGGCAGATATATTTGAAGCGCGGCTTGCCGTTCGTCCAGCGGTTGGATTCGGGATTCACTCGCAACCGCTTTCCGCATATGGGACAGTACATCAAACCGGATAGCAAGGCATTGGTTCTGCGGTGCGGACGGTTGTATTTCTCCGCGATTGCGTCCAGCATATTCTGCGTTTCCACCCAACGTCTTGAACCTATAAATCCCTCATGCTTGCCAACGGAAATTATCCACTCGCTGATAGGCTTTCTTGACAATAGTTGTGAGAATTTCGGATTTAAGAAAGTGGATTCCTCGTCCTCAACCTTTTCTTGGTCTGTCTTGTTATAGGAAGAAAGACCGTGTTGCCCATCGAACTCGGACATTTCTCCAAAAAGATTGCCGTCCTGCTCCAAAAAGTAGTTATGAGAATATTCATCCGCAACACAGTAAATCGGGTTCCGCAATATCAGACGGATAGAGGATGTCGTGAACCTCGCCCCGTTCTTTGTTTCGTATCTCTCGTTGATTTGGTCTGATGTCCGCAACAGGGAGCGCGTTTCCCAAAAGACGCTGTAAATTTCCTCTACCAACGTCTTTTGCTCCGCGACGGGGACAAGGTAGCTGTACGCGCTCTTGTTCTTGCCGCTACCCGTAGTTACACGCTGAGAAGCAAAGCCAGTGGGCGTTTCGCCGCCGAGCCACCGTCCGTCCTTGGCAAGCTCTGCCAAGTTGTCTTGGATACGCTCCGTTAATATGTCGCGCTCAAACTCCGCGATAATCGCAAGCACTTGAATGATAATTTTTGAGGTGCTGATTTGCGTGTTGATATTGTTGGAGCAGACAAGCAGTGTCACGTCATGGCGCTCAAAATATTCAAGTAGCCGCATGAGGTCGGAAGTTTTTCGGCTGATACGGTCTAACTTGTAGCAGGCAACCGCCTTGATTTTGCCCATCTCAATATCGCGCAGAAGCCTTTGAAAGTCGGGGCGGTCTGAATAGTAACCGCTCAATCCCTTGTCCTCGTACTTCTGGAAGTCATAATCCTCCGGCAGGGATAGTTGGTTAATTGCGTAGTCGGCGCTCTGCTTGAATTGAACACCGATACTATCCCCCTTGTTTGTAATGCGGGATTTCCTCGCGTAAGTGACAACAAGCCTGTTGTCCACACCGGATTTGATTCTTGCTTTTCGTTTCATGCTCATATCTGAACCCTCCGTTCTGAATGAATGGGGTAGGCTTCGTCCTGCCCCATTCATAATTATAGGAACGTCACGCCGATTGCTCAAAGGTGTGATTGTCCTCTTTTACGGTGCGAAGTAGCGCTTTCAATTCGTCAGCGCGTAATTCCCGCAGTTCGCGGAGAACGAAGTCGGCGCGCTTCTCGGCGAACTCTCGCCAATGCTTCTCGCTCTCTTTGGCGGTATGAACAACCGCCTCCATCAACTTGCTCTCCGCAGTCCAACGCTGATTGCCAGCGCGGTGTCCACCTCGTCCATAACAGACCGTTCCAACGCGCCGACGTAATCCCGCAGCCGCCGCTTGTCAATCGTGCGAATTTGCTCCAACAGCACGATGGAATCGCGGTCAAGCCCACTTGTTGCTCCTAAAAGGCAATGAGTGGGGAGCGTGGTTTTCATGGCTTTACTTGTGATGGCGGCGATAATAACTGTTGGGCTGTGCTTGTTTCCGACATCGTTCTGAATAACAAGAACAGGACGAATACCACCCTGTTCACTGCCGACGACGGGGTTCAAGTCGGCGTAATATAAATCGCCTCGTAATATGTGGTTGTTCATGTATATGACCTCCTTTGAAAATTCACACCCTCTCGGATTGGGGGTATGTAGGAAGCCGGGCGGGAGGGATTTTACGATTGGGGGCGTGTAAAATACGCCATTTTCACAGAATCCACCCTTGCGTCCGGCTCCGTATTTTCAAAGCATGAAATTTGTCCTCGACGCCCCTCATGCCTATGGGAAGTCATCAAACGGCTGTCTGCTAAACAGCGCCACGGGAGTTTCACCCCAACTGTGGTTCTCACAGAGCCGCCCTCATTGCCTGCGACGGTTTTATCACGCTCGGACTGTGACTGGACGGGAGTATCATTGTCCCCATTGCCTATCGTCGCTGTACCGGGGGCAACCCGATATTTATAGCCGGAAGTTCTCGCTCCGTCGCGGGCATAGATAACAGGGAAAACAATGTGTTCCTGTTCCGTGTCCGCAACATCATGGCGCAACCGCTAACGTGGCTTATGCTCATCACAAAAGCAATGGGAAAGTGTTTGATGAATGGGTATTCAATTTTCAAGGAACACCCCATTCACCGCCGTAAGACGGAGAACAGGCAAGAGGAATTACCCTCTCACCTGTTTCCACAGTAAAAGTCGATTTTTTTGGGTCAGCTTTC
>JAIRYC010000096.1 GCA_031267965.1 Oscillospiraceae bacterium
CGTCAGTGCTTTTTACTGCACATTCTCACCATAGGCATTTTATAGACCCCCGGCATATCAGCCGCACCATCCACCTCTGGACAGCTTTCCACAGCGATATTGCTATCCTGTTTGGGCAAGGCGTTCTTTTTATCCCGCGACACGGGTCAGCACTGCAAGGTCAAAATCCACAAGCCGTTTTGATTGAATAGAAAACACAAAAACATAAAACATTGGAGTGATAATATGCAAGCCATCCAGAAAATCTACCGCGACCTATTTACATTCATCCGCAAGAACCCGGTATATCTTGTCTGCTCGCTTATCTACTACCTTGTTGCCGTCTGGTGGTTCGGCTTCCAGTGGTGGGCTTGGGTATTTATTGCCATCATCTACATACTCTCGCTGGGCGTGGCGTTTTCGCCTCTGGGAGAAACCTTACTGAGGTTATTCAACCGAGTCCGGCGTTTGGAGACTGCCAGAGAGAAGCAGTATCTTCACCCGATATTCCAGGAGGTATACGACAAGGCCAAGGTAAACAATCCTGAGCTTGGCAAAATTGAACTTCATATTATTGACACGATGTCGGTCAACGCCTGTGCCATGGGCAAGCACACTATCGCCGTGACAAAAGGCGCGATGCAGACCTTTTCCGAGGATGAATTGAAAGCTATTCTCACACATGAGATCGCACACATTCTCAACATGGACACGATGGCATTAATCTACACCTTAATCGGCAACGGGATATTTTCTGTTCTGATTTCCATAGTGAAGATTGTTTACTGGCTCATGAGCAAAATTGAACAGCTTGAAAGCTTTGTGCAGATTGCCGACGGCATTTTCAGCACGATAACCACGGCGTTTTTGTTTTTAATGCAGATTGCGCTGGCTGTCAGCGACCGCAAGGCTGAACGCCGGGTGGATGAATACACCATAACTCTCGGCTACGGTGAGGACATGGTTGAGGCGTTATACCTTTTGGAAAAGATAAGCCTTGAGGGCGGCGGCGGGATAATCCAAAAGCTACTGGCGAGCCATCCGCGCGTCACCAGCCGCATTGAGAATCTGGAGGTCAGGCTTGGGCTGCAGGTGGGGCTGTGAGTGTAAACTTAAATAACTTTGAAATGGGCGCCCCGCTTTGGAGCGCCCATTATTGCGGTTTTGCCGTTTGCATAACTTAGGGATGGATTGCTTCTTTAATTTATTCTTGATTTCAGTTGATTTTTCTGCCTGTTTTATGGACAATTAGCATATAAATATAAAACCTACATCTACTGGGGGTAAAAAATGAACACAAAACAGCCAATTGGTGCGGAAGAGCGTAAATGAAATACGCAGTTGTTGGAAATGGCAAAAATTGAGATGCAAAACCTAGTTGAAGGTGAAGTTTTTATTTTGTCAGAGCTTTTCTATGGCTACCAATGGAATAGAATACCCAAACGAGATCATTCTCTGCTTGGGCGTATATTTTTCGATTATTCTCAAAGCGGGTAAAGCCAGAAAAAGATTGAGATATTGGGTAAAACCTTGCGTTCGCAGCAACGCTGTGTAATCAAATGAATTAAGTATCGGGCGGCATTGCACCGCCCTCATTTTATTTTTTGCTGCTCTGCTCGTAAGACTCGATCATCTTTTTGACCATTTGCCCGCCAATTGCACCGGCTTGACGGCTGGTTAAATGACCGTTGTCGCCCTGACGCAGGGTTACACCGACTGCGTTCGCCGCATCCTGCTTAATTTGGCTGAGCTTTTGCTTACCTTTTGCCTGCGCCGGTGAAGCGGATTTCTTAGCCGGACCGGCTTTCTTCGTGCTTTTAGGCATTTTCATCTACTCCTTACTGTGTTGTGCCGCGTTGCCGCAGTTCTAGTATCGGCGGGAGGACAGGGGGTTATCCTGCCCCAATACATGGCAAAATAAGGTGATAATAAAAGAGTCATTTTTTTGTTGACAAAGTCAGATCTTTATTGTATACTTAGTTTATGCAAAATAGTTCATCATTATCGAAAGGTTGTCTTTGTTATGAAAAAAGCACTTGCAATTCTGCTGACCGTCGTATTGCTCCTTTCTGTGCCGCTCATTGCGTTTGCGGCGGACACACACGATGAGGCAACATGCCCTAATGTGCCGATCATCAATCTTGGTGGTGCAATGACTGCGCTGTATTACGAGGAATCTACGGTAGAAAAAAAAGTTGCATTCGACCCATCGCCCGAGCTTATAACAGGGGCGGTAAACAATGTTATCGGCAAGTTGCAGTCAGCGTTGTTACACATTCCGCCGGATTGGGACGCTGTTGCCATGGCACTCTCTGGCATGCTGTGGGACGTTGCCGGCGAAATCGCTATGGATGAAAAGGGTAAATCCATAAATCCGCTTATATCGTCGCACAATACTGGAACGGTAATCAATCAGGATCATACAAAAAACAGGGCGTATTCGTGGGATTATGACTGGCGTTTGGATCCCTGCGACTTAGCTGATGATCTTCATACTTTTATTGGTTTGGTTAAGGCTAACAGCAAGCACGGCAAGGTTAATCTCCGCGCACCGTCCGGCGCAAGCATGATTGTTACTGCCTACCTTGCAAAGTATGGCACAGATTCCCTTAATGGTATTGTTCTTTGGAATTCGATGCACAACGGCATGGGTGTCCTCGGGCAGCTTGCTTGCAAGGAAATTGCAATTGACTCGGTGGCGTTGGCAGAAGGCAAGTTCTTCCACCTCATCGGTATGGATAACCTGCAAACAAATTTGACGCTTATCTTGACCTTCCTAAGCCGCATTGGTGTACTTGAAATTGTGGCAGGCGTCGGCAATGCCGCACTTGATAAAGCGATTGACCGTTTCTATAGCGAAGCAGTTATCCCCTTGTTCTTCCAAATGCCAAACATGTGGGGTTATGTGCCGCATGAATACTACGAGCAGGCGAAGAAAATCCTATTTGGCGATAACGCCAAGTATGCAGATCTCATTGCAAAGATTGATAACTACCACTATAATGTCCAGCAAAAGGCTGACGGTTTGTTGAAGTCCGCGAGTGAGGCCGGCGTTAAGGTTGCAATTGTCAGTTCCTACGGCTACCCCGGTATCCCGCTGGTTAAAGATGCACGTGCGAATACAGATACTATAGTTGAGGCTTCTAAGTCCTCCGGCGGTGCGACAACGGGGCGTTTTGGTGAAAAATTCCCGGTGACATATTCACAAAAAATTCCTGATGAACACAATCATATTTCGCCGGATAGGCAGATTGACGCTTCTACCTGTATTTTGCCGGAGCAAACCTGGTTCATCAAATATGTTTACCACTTTGACCCGTTGGATTGGCGTGATACCTTTGCCGAATGGGTGTTTGACACTCCCGGGCAGGTAGACGTTTATAGCAGCGATCAATATCCGCAGTTTCTAAAGTGGGATGAAAAGACCAACAAGATTTCACCGCTGACTGCGTCAAGTGAGGGTGGCTTCAATATATTCAGCCCACTTGAGTGGATTATTGACCTGTGGATGAAGGTCATTAATATTGCCGTTAAATTTGGTACCTGGTGGCTTCCGATTTTGGGGATTCACACAAATTAAATCAATGCATATCAAGGGCGCACATTATTGCGCCCTTTAATTTTTACAATTAGCCAAGTAGCATAACCTTGCATTTGTCGAAATAATTTGTTATACTGTCTTAGGATATTGGCGAAATTTGTCAGCACGGAGGGATTATGTCGTTTCTGGACAGAAAAATCATCACGTCTGATACCGGAGAAGAGACCTATCTAACCTGGAAGGAAACGATCGGCTACGCCCTTGGCAAAGGTGGGCAGGGCATGTCCACCGCCATCATGAGTTCAACCTATGTCAATTACTTCATGACGAATGTTTTCTCAATACCAACAAGAGTCGCTTCACAAATTCGGCTTTTTTGCGGTATCTGGGACGCTGTTAATGATCCGTTGTTAGGCGTAATAGTAGACAAGACCCGGACAAAATACGGCAAAACGCGACCTTATATCAAATGGGCGCCATTTATTTCCGCGCTGTTCATGCTTATGTTTTTTCTTGGGCAGGCAAACTGGAATTATGGCTTCAAGCTTGTGTTTATGATTGTCGCTTATACCGGCTGGGACATGGCATATACTGCCGTTGACGTGCCGATTGGCACGCTGGCATTTTCAATTACGCCAAACAGCATTGAGCGCACAAAACTCTTTGGCGTTTCGGCAATCATGCGGGCGGTGCTGGGCGCACTCGCGGGAGGCATAGTTCCGGTAGCGCTGCGTGTGCAGTACTTTCAGGAGCACACTGCGCCGGCATATACCGTTTCTGCGGTAGTTGCCTGCGCTGGAATGATTTTGTTCACACGCCCAACCTTTTACTGGACAAAGGAACGCGCGCAGCTCTCGGAGGAAGTTCCGAGCGTAAAGGATTGCATAAGTCTTCTCCTCCAGAATAAACCATTGCTGATGCTTGTGATTTCTAACATACTCTTTGCGCTTGCGACTTTGCCTGCCGCCGTGCGTATGTATTTTACCGTTGACCTCATGGGTGACAGCAAATATACGCTTCCAATGGAAATTGCCGCCGCACCGGCCCCATTCTTAGCGGGCATTTTGGTACCGGTTATAGCCGAAAAACTTGGTAAGCGTATGAATTTCAAAAAATTCTATATGTGGTGCTGTGTTATGGCCGCCGCGGTGCACCTCTTGCTGTATGCAACAACGCGCAGCGCATTGCTCGGTAGTTCTGGCACAACTGGTTTGAGTGTTGCGATGTTGGTTTTCATTCAGGTTGCGCTCTCGCTGATTCCCTTGGAGTTCAAAAATCTGTGTAGCAAAGAAATGGAAGCCGAAACAGTTGATTACATTGAACAAAAGACCGGAAAGCGTGCGGAAGGTGTTATGCTCTCGTTGATTTCATTCACGGGAAAACTGCAAAATTCGGCGTCATCAGCAATTGCACTTTGGCTGTTGGCGGCTTCCGGATATGTCACGCACACGGACGCAGTACCGTCTCCGCAATCTGACAGCGCACGTTTCGCACTTTTCGCAATGTACACGCTTATTCCCGCCGTTGCATGGCTGTTGATGATAATACCGATGAAGTTTTACAGCACACAGATCAATAGCAAACCGATTACAGAAATCTACAAAGTATAAATTGAAAGTAAGGTAATCAACAAGAGACAAGACACTGAGAGAGTGGTGGAATCACGAAAGTTTTTGAGG
>JAIRYC010000119.1 GCA_031267965.1 Oscillospiraceae bacterium
GACTGCCTCGCGCACCGCGTCGCCAAAAATGACGGCGCTCTGCCGCAATATTTCGTGGAGAACAGCCACCCCGCCATCATCGACAGACCCACGTGGAATCGTGTGCAGGAGGAGTTGGCACGGCGCACGGGCAAGCGGAAGGTCAAGGAAATCGGCACGACCACCGAGCAGGGCAAGTACAGCGGCAAATATGCGCTGACCGAACTGCTCGTCTGCGGTGAATGCGGCAAGCCTTACCGCCGCGTGACGTGGAGCCGAAACGGCCAGAAAAAATCTGTGTGGCGCTGCATTTCTCGGCTGGATTACGGCAAGAAGTACTGCAAAAATTCGCCGAGCCTTGAGGAAAATGTCCTGCACACTGCCATCCTCGGCGCTGTCGCGAATCTGGCGCAGGAAAACACGGCGGCGTTGGACATCCTCAAGCAGCACATCGGCATAGAGCTTGCAGTAGTGGATCAGTGTCAATGCCAAAATCCCGATACAGTGAACTTCAAAACTTATCGCAAGTCGTATAAGCACAAGAAGACCATATTTAACGACCCCAGCGAATACGCCGTATTTGAGAACACGCACGAGGCGATCATCGATCGGGATACCTTTGACCGTGTACAACAGTTGCGCGCCGCGGGCAAACGCCGCCATGACAAGAGCGGACGGCTGTGCCTGTTTTCAGGCATCACCTACTGCGCCGACTGCGGCAGCCGGATGTATTTCTCATCAGGTGCGAGTATGAAACCAGAAAACGATCACTTTGTTTGCTCCGGTTTTCGCACTAAGAAAAGGTCTTGCGATTCATCGCATTACATCCGGCGGGTTGTGCTGGAAAGTCTGATCTTGGAACAAATCCAACGAGTAACCGCCTTTGCCGCCGAACATGAGCGTGAATTTGCGGAAATGCTACGCCAAAACAGCGAGGTCAAAAGCCGCAAAGAATTAGCAGACGGCAAGCGGAGGCTCATGCAGGCGGAACGTCGAATTGCTGAACTGGACAACATCGTAAAAAGGCTTTATGAGGACAACATTTCCGGCAAGCTGACCGACGAGCGGTTTATGAAGCTATCGCGGGATTACGAGAAGGAACAACAGGATTTAGCGGTTCAGGCCGAAGCACTGTCAAAGCAGATTTCCGAACAGGAACAGCAGACGCTGGACTTGGAACGGTTTTTGAGGCAAGTGCGGAAGTACACGCAAGTCAAAGAATTGACGCCCACTTTGCTGCACGAATTGGTGGAGCGCATTGAAGTTCACGCGCCGGACAGGAGTTTGGGCAGACGCGAGCAGAAGATTGACGTGCTTTTCGACTTCGTCGGGCTGGTTGATACGCTTGAACTGCCAGAATCTAATGAGGTTTTAGCGGAATAGCGGAAGTCAGCGCAAAAACAGAGCGAGGCTTTGCGAAATCTTTGCTTTCGCGATATGGCTATGCTTTCAGGGCATGGCAGCGCGCGGGCAAGCATTGCGGAGTGCATTGAATGCATTCATGTTTGATGGAAGGTTAACTGATCATATAATGAATCCAAAAACACTTGAAAGACTTATTTCACAGCTTTCAAGGGAATTTTCATCATTTATTGATAAGATATGATATATGCCACGCAGAAAGAACAGGCTTTGTGACTGTAACCCACCGTCCTTACCTTGTGTTTTTCTTTGGATTTTGCTATAATAGGTTCAGAATAATCGTAGAGCGGAGGGAACGGTTTGATCGAAATTATCGCGGTAGGTATAGGTGGTTTCATCGGTTCGTGCCTGCGCTTCGGGCTGACCAAATTGCTCAGCCTTACTAATACCGCCTTCCCTTTTGCAACCCTGCTTTCTAATGCCGTCGCGGGATTCGCCATTGGCTCTATAATCGGCTATGAACAAACGTCCGGCAACCTTGATTCCAAATGGAAGCTATTTTTGATAACCGGATTATTAGGTGGATTGAGTACCTTTTCTACATTCAGCTTGGAAACGGTGAATCTATTTGGCGAGAAAAAATATCTGTGGGCGATTGGAAATATCCTGTTGAACCTGACGCTCAGTTTGTGTGGTGTTGTGGTTGGGATGTGGGTTGCCCGGTTGATGTGGAAGAGAGCATAATAGGGGCGCTCAAACAGCAAGTCGAATCAGCAGTATCCGCGAAGCGAGTAAAAACACATAGGAGATTGATTATGGAAAATCAAACTTAATCGGTCGTTGACACCATGATTATCGCCATTGAGCGCCGTGAAGCAGAAATCCGCACCATGCTCCCCAAAAAACTCAAGCATAACAAAGAACCTTTCATGCCCGGTTAGGTCAAGAGCATCCATTTTTCGTGGGATCAGCATCCGGCCTACCTTGAATATGGCCGAGAGATCCAAAATGAGCTTGCCTGTTTTTTTGAGCGTAACCTTTCATCAGCTATCGTTTGGACGGTAACGACCCGCCGGACGGCGGCGATTTCTGGCGCCTTATCGCCTACGGCCTTTCGGAACTGTACGGAAAAGAAAGAGATGAACCCACATGGAGCGGCGCCGGATCTGAGTTAACCGCAAAATTGAAAAAACTGTCTTGGATAGACGAACCGGAAATCCGCAATATCGCGGGGGGTTCGCAGTCGCTGGCATGGTATGTCTATGAAAGCCACCAGGGTTCAATCCATATGAGTATATCTGAACAAAGCAGGAGAACGGTTTTGATTTGCAGGGCAAGTCCAATCTCACCAGGTTTGCCACTCTGCCGGGTAAAGCGGACATTATTGAAACACCCAGCGGCAAGGCGGAATTTATCTGCGTGGTCGGGCTGACCGTCAAGGAACTGCGGAACATTGCAGACAAGCGATACACTACAAAAGAAATACCAGAAAAGTTAGGCAATCCACTGACCAATTACGAGCGGGATGATCTGAAGTAAATTCGATAATTCCCAGCAAATATATCAAAAAGCAATTAAACTTGAGTTAACTGAAAAATAATAATTACAATTAAACATAACAGAGCACCGTCATTACAAGGGAATACCTAAAATAAGGATTGACTTATCGTCTAAATTGCGATATAATAAACCTGCGTGATGGGTAACAATAAATTCTGCATTGGGTGTTTGTAAGCTTGGATATTATAATGATTTCGTGCCGGCGTGTCGGAATTGGCAGACGCCCAGGACTTAAAATCCCACGCATTTGGGTGATTTCGACAACTGAAAAAGTGGCTGAAACCCCTTTGATATGACTGGATTTGTGAGGTGTTGCGAAAAAACTGAAAATCGGCGAGTTCTAACGGCTGTTCTAACGCATGAAAATGAATTGCCCCAAAACTCCAAAATCGTTCGATCTTCAAACAATACGCTGGTGTGGCGGAACTGGCAGACGCCCGGGACTTAAATTTGAGCGCACAGTGCGGAAACCGCTGTGTGGATGCTGTCAAATTCGGTGAAACTCCCGCTTTGGTGGGACAACGCCGAGCCAAGCTGATGAAAATCGGAAGGTGTAGAGACTAGACGGCAGCCGCCTAAGTCAATCGTTTGATTGATATGGCGAAGGCATAGTCCGGACTACAACACCCTTTCAGGGTGGCTCAGGTAACTGAGAGTAGCGTGAAAATCCCGTGATGGCAACATCGTACCGGTTCGATTCCGGTCACCAGCACCATCGCCCCGAAAGGGGCCGTAATCATGCGCTTGTACCTTTTGGTATGAGCGCATTTTTCATTTCCCTGGACCCAGCACGTTCTGAATGGTTTGCGCCGACGCCAACTTTGAAGAATACTCCAAATGGGAATAGATATTGGCTGTTGTGGAGAAATTGGAGTGTCCCAGCCATTCCTGAATTTCTTTGAGGGATACGCCATTTTGCAGCAGCAGGTTTGCACAGCTGTGCCGCAGATCGTGAAATCGAATCTTCGGCAGATTGTGCTTCTTGATGATGTAGGCAAAATGCTGTGTCACCCAACCGGGATTTTGCAGATTTCCTACCCGATCTTGGCGACCGCCTCCTTGATGACGGGAAGCCCAAGCGCCGCGCTGTCGTATTCCACAAACAGCTTCTCGCTTGCGAGATTCACGGTCGCCTGCCCGATGCCGGAGAGTTTCCGCACCGTTTTCTCAATCCGCTGCGCGCAGGCGGCGCAGGTCATCCCTCTGATGCTCAGTACCTGACTATCCATATATGAATCACCTCTCTGTTATTTCCGGGTTGCCGCCCACAGTGAGGTGGTTCCTCACTCGCCGGCGCCCTTTACTACTATTTTAATCATAATTTTAATTTTAGCAAGTATGTACTTTATTGTGCCATAGTTCCTAAAAGTATACTATTGGCTTTGTGGTATTTCCGACTACTTTTTGGCAAGGATTATCTCCGCTGCGTAGCCTTTATGGGCGATGATTTCCACAATCCGATTTAGGGAAATCCGCTCCTGATCAAACCGGACGAAGAGAGTCTTCTGCGGTTTCTTAATGACCACGCCATTTATACCATCTGCGGGTTCAAGCGCACCGCGCAAAACCTTACTGCAATTGTGGCAGGTCATATTCGGCACATGAATCTGAATTTCCATCTTAAGCCACTCCTTTCGCATTACGGAGAGCCGCCTCGCTTCCGCTTCTTATTGCCGAGTTGACCAGCGTCTGAATCTTTTGCTTACCCATCGCGTCGTTCGCTACCCTCAAACGGATGGTCTTGTCCCGCATATCCACTTCCATTGAATACACGCCTTTGAGCTTTGCAAGCACGGTAAAGGGGGCAAAATGAAAAACAATCAAACACAATATCAAGCTAAAATAAAGAATGGATGGAAATTTGCGGCGATTATTTTGATCATATTGACAGTCATTTTGTCTGGCACAACAACATGGTCTATTATCCAGATCAACGAAAAAGATAACGAAACTGTGCAGGCAGAAAAGTCAACGGGAAACGATAGCAGTGAAGAAAGTAAAACCGAAGATCACAACGATGCAAGTGATATCGAAATAGCCACACGATATTTGACTGTAACAGAATGGGGCGTTCGTTTTCCGATACCAGATGCATTTTCTGAATTAGAATACAGCATCACTACAAATAATCGCTTGGATTTTAGCGGCCATTTACCTTCCGTTCCCGGTTGGGAACTTGAAGGCGGTTTTTCATTTGATAATTCAAGGAACAACGTTCTATATGTGTTTCGCAATCCCAAAGACAATAATTCAATTGCAGAATGCACAGCATCTTGCCCTATACTTGCCGTTTCAGTTGGTAACTACAACTTGTACTTGGAAAATGCACAAAGTGGGGCAGATTTAGGTGAACCGATACAGAGTTATACTACCGTCTTTCATTATTTACTTAGACACATGGTAACAAAAGCAGAAGCGATTTAACCTACTGTGCCCCCAGCACCCTATAAACCATCGACCGCCCCACGCCGATCTGCTTTGCGATGCTTGTTGCGCCCATGCCGTTCTGATGTAATGCCCTGATTGCCTCTGCTGCTTCATCTTCTATGACTGGCCGACCGCCACTGCGTCCTCTGGCCTTTGCCGCCGCCAACCCGGATTTGGTACGCTCGGCGATCAAATCGCGTTCAAACTGACATAATCCCGCGAAAATGGTGAAAATCAATTGCCCTTGTGGGGTGATGGTGTCCAGCCACTTTTCGCTCAGGCTGTGGAAATGTGCGCCTTTGTTGCGGATCAACTCCACAATTTCTAAGATGTCCTTTGAGCTGCGCCCAATGCAGGAAAGTTCTACCACGATTGCCGTGTCATTTGGTTGGAGCGATGCCAGCATTCGGTTCAATTCCTCACGGTCGCGCCGTGTGCCGGTTATCTTTTCCTGAAAGATATTTTACGTTGCCACACCGGCAGCGGTGAGTTCGTCCAACTGCCGCTCGATCGCCTGTTTTTCAAGGCTTGCACTCGCGTAACCTTTTAACATTTTGCTTGCCTGCCTTTCTTGTTTCAGTTGTCGAAACAAGAGCGTGCATCAAAGTTATGCGAGGTTTTCGGTTGTGTCAAAAACGTTCGTTTTTGGAACAGTCCAAACAGCCCGTATGTTTCCCTTACAAGGATAGCATACAGACACACACGCTTATCTATTTTGACCAAAGAGGAGGTTTTTCAGTCTGCTAATTTGGCAATACGCACAGTCCAAAGCGGCAATTTCAAACAAAAAACAAAGTACCCTAAAAACGAACGTTTCTGGGGTACTTCTTAATACTTAAAGTATAGCACAATCGTGTCGAAAAAACAAGTGACTTTTTCAAATTTGCAGGAGTAAATGTTATAAAAACGTTGCTCTCACTAAAAAGCAAAGAAGCCCCAACTTGCGTAATCCAACGCTGCCGAGACTTCCAACGCAGTCTATTATAACAAACTATTTTTCAAAGTCAACAATTGCGCCGTCTTTTTTGATTAGGAGCAGTTTCTTTATGGATTTAGCCATCTTAAATTGCCGATCAAGTTCGCGGCGGATTTTTTCTATATGAATTTTTGACCGCCTTGCATCAAAAACAATCGCGGATGACTGTTTTTGCGCGTTTTGGAGGGTGTGCTGAATGTTCCGTTTCCCCTTGCCGGTTGGGGATTTGATTTCTACACGCAAACTGCCAATTTTCAAATCAGGCGTTTTATTTGATGAACGCGAAATAAATTCAACGTCGGTTTGAAAATGATTTGCCAGAAGTTTAGCCGCTGTAATTTCGTGTTCTTCGGGCAAATCCTTTGAATTGCTTGGTAATATAATTTTATATTTCTTCATGCCAGATATTTTAGCATATATTCTGCGTGTGTATCTCAACCCCTCGCCCCAAAAACAAGTTCCCAAACCAGTTCTAATCTGACCCGCCACGGCATACACTGTCCGAAAGAGCCAGCCTCACACCTTTATCTGCCCGTTTCAGCCAGAGGGGGTCTCCTCTTTCAGCCGAGACCCCTCTGACACAACGTGGTATAAAAATATATGTATATTTATATAGATAAATGTGTGAGTTTTGTAGTGTGTGTATTTTATAGAATTTAGTAGTAGTGTGAGTTAGTAGAGTGTAGAGTTAAGATAGGTAGCGTGGATATTTATAATGTTTAACTTACTTCCAACGCCTTTCATTCCAACGCTTTTTAAAACGTTTTACAGCATCAGCGCCAATCACACCAATGAGCGCAAGGCAAGCAAAACCGCTTGCTACATTAACTAAAACGTCTCCTTGATGATTGCGGTTAGCGTCAACCGCTACATTATATTCTGCCACGGGATCTACAATAGTATAAGCTATACATTCTGTTCCTGTTTCTCTTGCTTCTTCTCTATCTGCAAGACTAATACCAAGAATAGTACTGGCGAATACTGCTGCAATGGCAGTCTCCAACGGATGATCATGTGCAATTTGAGCGACATTGGCTCTTTTGCGCTTCTCCTGAATTTGAAATTGTTCTTTCATAGCACTAACCATTATAGCAAATATTAAAAATTTGTCAAGTGCATAACGAATCTTCGTGAGTTTTTGCAAGTTTATCTTCTGATTGACAAATCTACCTCTGTTGTGATATAATTATGGCACGTGTTTATGAAGAGTGGATTGCGGCGTTCTTGTTCCTCATGCAAATTACGATGAGTTTGAACAGCCGCAAGTCAGAGAAACGGGCGGATATGCTGGCGGTGGATTTGGGTTACGGTGAAAGTATGGTTGAATCGCTGTACTTATTGGAAAAGATCAATTTAGGCGGCGAGGGTTCGGTCATTCAGCGCTTGCTGGCCAGCCACCCGCGCGTTACGGCACGGATTGAGCGGTTGGAGGTTGTGCTGGGCATTCAGGACAGGACTTGATGCAAAAATGAAAAAGGCCTCTGGCGGATTGCCGGAGGCTTTTCTTTATGCGGCTTATATGCGCTTCTCTGATAAATTCGGTTTGCTTACTGGTCGGCTTCGGCTTGCTCTCTTTAATTTATTTGATTTGCTTTGGGGATTTGAACCTGTTTTGTGGTAGGTGAACATCTCTTTAAATCTGTTTAATATAGAAACGGATGGCGGTGGGCACGGCTAATTTTTTGATGTCTTCTTTTGGTATCCAGTGGTAGCCTTCTGCCACGCACTGGCCGGAAACCGTGCATTCGTAACCATGCATATGCCATATCTGGTGGGTGAACACATGTTTGGCCTGTCCGGCGCTTTTTAACGTTTGCAGGATAAACCCCAGGCTTTGCAAGTGCGCTTCTGCTTGCGGTGCCGATAGCGCTTCATCCAAACGATACAACTCCCACAAGCCGGAAAGCAGTGCTTCCGTGCGTTGGCGCATGAGAATTTCTCCGCGGGTGCTGCGGATAATGATAATGGTTTTTTTCAGCGATTTAGGCGACCGCTTGACAGATTTTTTTGGCAACTCATACTGTTGTCCGTGTGCTTGCGCCCAACAACAGTCCTGTATCGGGCAAGCGGAACAATCCGGATTTTTTGGTGTGCAGACCAACGCTCCCAGTTCCATCAGCGCCTGCGTAAAGTAGCTCACATGCTTGGTGGGCATGATGGACGATACGAATGCGGCGGCACGTTTTTTTGTCTGTGGCAACATCACATCTTCATCAGAATTTTCCAACCGTGCGAACACGCGCAGTACATTGCCGTCTACAGCAGGTGTTGGGATTTCGTAAGCGATACTTAAAATTGCGCCGGCTGTATATTCGCCGATACCCGGCAGAGTGAGTAACTCTTCCCGTGTACGCGGCAGTTGGCTGTTGAAGTCTCGTGTGATTTTTTTTGCGGCTCTTTGTAAATTTCTAGCTCGTGTGTAATAACCCAGTCCTTCCCATACTTTCAAAACATCCGCTTCCTCGGCCTGCGCCAATGAATCTACAGTAGGGAAAAGTTGAATGAACCGTTCGTAATAAGCTAACAAATATGCGATGCGCGTTTGCTGCGCCATGACCTCAGAAATCCACACCGCATAGGCGTCCTGTGTATGCCGCCAAGGCAGGTCGCGCTTGTTTTCTTTGTACCAGCGCAGCAGACTTTCTGTAATGTTTTCTGCCCGGCCTGGCGTGATACTGTAACTCGTCATTAAAAGCCTCTTCTATGAAATCCAGCGGCGCCGGTACAAAACAACCAAATCTGAACGCTATACCTCAAAAAAGCTTTGTTGTGAGCAGGTAATCGTCCTCAGCGTTGTGTCGCGCAGGGGCTTTTTTTGTTCTTCGCCATGCGCTTCCGAACCTGCTCAAAAAGCTTCTCTGTGACGATTTGCGGAATTGCGTTCGGAAGTCTCTCCTCGCGCTGATTATCGGATGAGCAGCAGGCGCAGATTACGGCTGTCATTCAGCACCTCTTTCCATCCTGAGCTATCGCTCATATTATACAGGATTTTGGTGCTTTTCGCAAGAGGGTTAGAGATTATCTATTTTATCTTCCAAATTTTATATCCTCAATAAAATTTTTTACTTTGCCGTGATATTGGCTGTGTAAAAGCTCAGTTTGTTGTTCAAGTACGCTGTCATTTGTAACAAAAGTTCCTTTGAACAGATAATCTACATTAACTTCCGAGGCGTTAGCGATGTTAAACAGCACTTCAACAGAGAGGATGTTTTGGGTGTGCTTAATATTGCCAATTATCGCATAATCGTTCTAAAGTCGAAATAACTTCGCGCTCGAAATTGAGAAAGCTCCAACTTTTGCGAGGAAGTGAACAAAATGGGAGAGCCTACACCAAAACAAACTCACAGTCCGAAATACCACAGGAAGTAAGAGCCGCATGTCATTCCTGTATTTACGCCGCTTTCATCCAAGAAAATGAGTTTGACAAGATCAACGGTTTGCTGAAGAAGCCTCCAATCTTTTCATTTCTGTTTAACATTTTCACGGCTCTGTTCGGCTGCGTGAACCGTTTTTTACGCCGTAAGCCAAGTTTTTTGTTTACAATACGGCACAGCGCTGATTCACAAACAGGCAATGCCAACACATCTTTCAACTCCAGAAGGGAAATATTCGGCTGTTCCGAAATTTTCTCTTGAATTTGTATAAGTTGTTCCAGCGTTAAACGTGGGTTTCCGCCTCGCCTATTGGGTCGCGGTTCATAACTTCCCGTTTCCCGATATAGCATAAGAATACGCAACACTGCACTCTCGCTTATGCCTTTTTCTCCCGCGATTTTTACAATGGTGTCTCCACGTTCCTTCGCTTCTATGATACGTTTCCTTATATCTTTCGATAGGGGTGCTGGCATTCTCATCGCTTCCGTCTCTATTTTACGTCACCAGCTATATTTTGTCAAGTTGCTCTGAACGTGATGATGCCGAAAAAAGCCGCAAGGAGCTTGCTGTTATTCAAAAGCAGTTAGTTCAATCACAGCACCGCATACAGGAAATTGATAAAGTTATTCGACGATTGGTGTATGAGGAT
>JAIRYC010000004.1 GCA_031267965.1 Oscillospiraceae bacterium
TCGTGGGTAAAACCGCCGAGTATGCCGGAGGTGACGGGGATGGCGTTGTGGAAGGTCGGTACGCCCCACGCATCGTAGGTATACATCACGTCCATGCTCCGCCGCGATTCGCTGTAGAGACCTTGGATATCGCCCAGAACGTTCTTCACGTACCATACCATGTCGCCTTGCAGCAAGCTGCCATCGCCCATAAAAACCGCGTAAGCAGCATGCCACACTGCTTGTCAAGCAAGCATTGGCAAACCATTGACCACGCTTTTTAGAAGAAGCGTTTCTTCTTTCTCGGGCGTCTTTTTTTCAGTGGCCGGCAACTGATGTATGCTGTCCGCCGGCGGAACCAAATTTTAGATTGAGTACACTATAATTATCATTATCAACACGTATGTCAATCCACTTTTGAGGTCTTTCTGAAAATTTGCACATTTTTATATCAAAGAATCTTAGAAAGTGATTTTTGTGCATTATACACAAAAATTTAAAAATGGAGGCGGGTTAAATCTTGAGGTGGTTTTCCTACAGTTTATGCGGAAGAGAGTTTCCCGTAAAGGGGGTGGTATTTTCCCCTTGCGCTTCTATTCGCTTTGTGCTACAATTGATTCAGCCCAAAACACTGGCCTCAAACACGAATGGGAAGGGATAACAAATGTCAAACAACACAAAAGCCGTCAGCACAAAGCTTGACGTCAAAAAGACCATCCTCATCGGTTCCGGCTTCCTTGCTTCATCAATTGCATGGGCAATCTATGATCCTTATGTCACAAAGCTTCTAAAACGCCTGCTTGAAGCCAGCGACACCGTCACAAACTGGAGCAACTCGGTTACTGATTCCTCAGGCGCAGGCCTTCTGTGGAACTTCCTCAAAACGCAGGACAGCGATACCGCCGGTACGGCAGTTTTCACTTTAGTGCCGCTGTTTATCGGCATTATTATGACGTTCGATAATGTCTTCGGCGTTATCTTTCAGCCTGCTTTTGGAAAACTGAGCGACAGGCACAAAAGCAAGTGGGGCAAGCGCCGTCCGTTTATTTTCGTTGGAGCACCGGTTGCGGCATTGCTTTTTGCGCTGATCCCGTGGATGAACTCGATCACAACCATCATGATTGCGATTATCCTCTTCGTGTTTGTTATGAGCTTGTGGCGCAGCCCTGTCGTTGCGCTTATGCCGGACTTAACGCCACCTCACCTGCGCTCCGAGGGCAATGCCGTGATTAGCCTTTGCGGCGGAATCGGCACAGCAATCGGGATGGTTGTTGGCAAGGGCTTTGTAACTCTGTTCAATCTCAACGGCGAAAAGCTTGAGGAAGCGCCGTTTGTGTTTGGTACAGGCGCCATTGTAATGATTATTGCTACAATTGTGCTGCGCTTTAAGGTCAAGGAGCAGGATTCTCGCCTGCCGGTTCACCAAGAAGAGAAAACACCGGAGGAAAAGAAAGAAAAACAAAGCCTAAAGGCTCTGCCAAAGGACGCGCGGCGCAGCCTGATTTTCATGCTTTTCTCGTTGTTTTTCCTTTTCAGCGGCGCAAACGCAATCCAAACTTTCTTTGCGCTTTTTGCCGACGAAGTTTTGCATAAAGAAACAAATGACGCAACGGCAATGATGTTGGTTTTTGCCGTTGCGGCAATGGCGGCGGCAATACCCGCCGGAAAATGCGGCAAAAGGTTTGGACGCAAAAAAACAATCATTGCCGGCATGTTTACCTTCATGCTCGTCTTTGTTCTTTATGTTACCACAAAAAATCCTTCAATGATTTGGGTTGCTCTGATTATCGGCGGCGCAGCGAATATGCTTATCATGGTTAACACCTTGCCGCTCGTTTTGGAAATCGGCGGACTGGATAAAGTTGGCACCTTTACCGGATACTACTACACAGCTACCTTCAGTGCCCAAATAGCTTCACCTATCATCTACGGCATGGTCCGTATGTTCACTGGGACGTATATGTCGCTGTTCTGGTACTGTCCGGTGCTGTTTGCGCTTGCGTTGATGAGCATACTGTTTGTCAAGCACGGTGAAGCTGATCAGGATGCGCTGGAAGAAATGGTCAAGCAGTTGGAGCTTGAAAATGCGGACTAAGCCCCAGCGCCCCCCTCTGCGCGGTATATTGTATCATTCAGCGTTATCAAACATCGAAGCCCATAACCACTATTAGTTTGGAGCCAAACCGTGAAACGTCTGCAACAAATCATTACACACAAAGGGTGGCGAACCGCCGCAAGTCTTGTTGGTGCGTTCACCGCCAGCTTGGCAGTCATGTTGCACCTCGGTACTGCGCAGAGCTTTCGCGATAGTCTCGCCTCCGGTTATAATCTTGCCTCGCTGGGTTTCTTCGTGCTGGTTTTGTTTGCTGCGCACCATGCATTCCTGCCTTGGGAAGACAAGCGCGGCAAGCGGATAATCTTGGTTTTGTCGTTACTCTTTGGGCTTGCGGAAGTGCTGGGCAATTGTCTCCATAGTGCCAACAGCCTTGCGCCGCTGTTCACAAATGGCGAGCAATGGACAAAAACGCTGACCGCGTTTGCAGGATATAGCTACCTGTTTGCCGTACTGAGTACATTGCTGTTCCGCTGGCTGTCAAAGCCAAAAACGGCAGTGACAAGCCTTGAAAGTCCGACGCATGAAGCAGAGCCAAAGCCCACATTATCTCCGCGCCGTTGCTTCCTTGTCACTTGGGCGCTGGTTTTCGTTGCCTATGTTCCGTATTTCCTTGCGCTGTTCCCCGGTGTTTCCAGCTACGATAGCCGCTGGCAACTACAGCAAGCACTCGGATTAGCGCCATATACCGACCACCACCCCATCGTGCACACCCTGTTGATACGCTTTTTTGTCAAAGGCACTATGTCCCTCGGCGGTGATGTAAACGCAGGCGTGGCAGTGTTTTCTCTGGTGCAAATGCTGTTTCTTTCGGCGGTGTTCGCCTATGCAATCTATAAAATGCGCCGCTGGGACTTCGACCGCCGCCTTGTGCTTGCCGCCGGATTGTTCTTCGCACTCTTTCCAATCAATGCCATATACTCTGTCACCATGTGGAAAAACATCCCCTTTGGCGGTGCCATGCTGCTGCTTGTCATTGTCCTGATTGATCTCCTCCGCCAAAAGCAAAGGTTTTTCAACTCCGCGTTTAATTGGGTTAAGTTCATAGGGACATTCCTCGCGGTTGTGTTTATGCGCAACGATGGTATCTATATTGCCCTGATTGCCCTAATCATCTTGCTGATTACCCTAAAACCCCTGCGGGTTACGTTGCTTGCCGCCAGCCTAATTTGTATCATCGCATTTGTCGGTACCAAAGGTGTTATCTTCAGTGCGCTTGACGTTGAGGCAGGGCCAATGCGCGAAGCGTTCTCCGTGCCGTTGCAACAGTTTGCCCGCGTCGCCAAAGAGCATGGCGACGAATTAAGCGATAGCGAGAAGGATTACCTCTGTAAACTCAATCAGGCGGAGAGCACGGATGAGCTTGCGGAGCGCTATAACCCCACGATCTCTGATCCCGTAAAATGGTATTTTGATGCGCCTTATCTCGTCAATCATATCGGTACCTTCGTTAAGGTTTGGACCAGCCTCGCGGTGCGTTATCCCGGCACTTACGTCGCCGCTTTCCTCAACAATAACTATGGCTACTGGACTGTGACTGAGTCGCGCTGGGATTACTGGATGGCGTTTACCAGCGTTGAACCGAATGACTTCGGGATGCAACGTCATAGCCTTTTCCCGGCGTTCGAAAAGTTTATCTATAACCACAATTTGGCGAATTATAACAGCACACCCGTGTATTCACAGGCCTACAGTCTCGGGCTTGCGTTTTGGTTGCTTATGCTCTGCGCGGCAGCGCTGGTTTGGCGTAAGCGCCGGCAGGACTTACCCGCGCTCATGCCGCTTTTCCTGCTCTGGCTGACCTGCTGCGCATCGCCGGTCCACGGCGAATACCGCTATATGTATGGCATAATCATTGCGCTGCCTGTGGTGATTGGTTATACGCTCAATCAGATAAACTCAGCCGGGCGTAATTAAATATTCTTCAAAAAACAAGAAAGGGAGCGCCGCCTGTGCGCTTCCCTTTTGTTTAAATCTGTCTTTAATAAAATCGGTTATGTTGCTGAGCCTTTTTCTTCGCTTTCATCCGAATCCAACGTTGACGCCGGTAACGATTGGCGCAAACTGTAGTCCATCCTGCGCAGCTTTTTGTCCATATCAAGTGAGTCGATAATGCCCACAATCGCGCAGTCAACGGGTGGCTCATTGTCACTCACAGCAAGCCGGGCCGTCGAACCGCTGACAACAAGCACGCGTTCTCCAATCCCCGCGCCAACCACGTCAGCCGCCACAAATATGCCATCGCGGCTGGAGATATATTCCTCGCAGTCAAACTCGGGCGCACCTAACTCGCGTACCACCATGAGCTTTAGTCCGGAAAGCGCGGGCTCTTTTTTTGTTGCCCACACGTGACCGATTACTTGACATATGACCATAACGCACCCCTTTAATATGCAACGCACAGCGTTACACACACTCTATTTTGATGTGCCTGTGCAAAAAAACGTCCTTGGCGGAGGGGGTAAGTATTGTGCCCTTTGGCAGCATAACAACGTGGCCCTGTGCCGCTAATTCTTTCGCCCGTGCCTCAGTAATAACCTTGTCTGTAATGATTGTAGGCTTCGCTTCAACGCAAGGCTTTACCTTCTCTTCGTACGGACCGCAAAGTGACCCGGATAACCCGCTCTCAAGCATACACGCATTGGCCTCGTCTGTGTCGATGTGCATCGCGAGAGCAAAGCTCTCATGCACGCGCACCAATACATCTTTAAAAATCAGAGGACGTGAGGTGTTTGCCCATACATTTACCGCCTGTCCCTCCGCAATACCGAGTTGCTTTGCCTCTGCGGGTGTGCAGTGTATGTGATTCCGAGCCACGATAACCGCACCGCGTGCCATGTAATTGCCTGTCGTGCTCTGCAATTTCACGTCCGCCGCACCTGATAGATCGCCGGAAAGCCTGACAGGTGCATCAAGACCCAGTTTGCGGCAGTCCGAGCGCGAAAGCTCAACCTGTACCGCACCGCGTACAGGACCCAACACAGCTACGCCATCAATTTCGCCCTTGGACGTGACAAGTTTCACGCGCCTGTCGCTCAAAAATTCGCCCGGCTGTGATAGCGCGCGCCTTTGACCAAGCGTCGCGCCTGCACCAAAAAGAGACTCCAGCGCACCTTGTGTCAAATGCACATGCCGCGCCGAAACCTCCAGCGGTATGTCGTTCTGCACGGGCTGTAGATCTGTGCGTCCGGCATCTGCCTGTGTCTCCTCTAAGCAAGCTGTCGCCATGCCTGTTACCGCCTCACGCGGAACAGATGACAACAAACTGGAGAGTGTCGCGCGAACGACCTCCCGGATTTCCGCCGCAGTCATTACAGCCTATCGCTTGTTTCCAGCGTCGGCAGTATGAACTCAACCTCGTTGTGCGGACGCGGAATCACGTGTACGCTCACAACCTCGCCCACGCGTGCCGCCGCCGCCGCTCCTGCGTCCGTTGCCGCCTTAACCGCGCCCACATCACCGCGCACCATAACCGTAACCAGACCTCCGCCAACATGCACTTTGCCAATAAGGTTTACATTTGCCGCTTTGACCATCGCGTCCGCCGCCTCAACCGAGCCGACCAGACCTCGGGTTTCAACCATGCCAAGTGCCTGAAGTGTCGCCATTTTTCTTACCTCCATAAGGATTGTTGTTTATAGATGTTAGATTTTAGGTGCTGTTGCACCCAAAGCCTATCGTCCGTTAAATTGCCGCCAGCCGTGTGTAAACCTCGCGTGTAATCTGCGCAACCTGATCCGGAGTAACGTCATATTGTATGTCTGCCTCGTTAACCGCCGCTTGCTCGGCGCCAAAACCTTGCTCGTTGACGCTTTCACCCTGTGTGCGGATATCCGCAAGCTCCCTCTGCCCCCACGCAACGCGCCGGATATTCGTCAAGTGCCGCGCTTCAATGTTGTCGCCCGTTGCACTGCCGCCCATGGCGCCGCAGCCTAATGTAAACGCCGGAGGAAGCGCAGTCGTTGCGCCAACGCCGCCCAGCGAAGCCGCTGTGTTCACCAATAAGCGCGAAACCGGCTTGCGCAACGCAAATTCGCGTATAACCTCTTGGTTCGCCGAGTGAATCGTCATGGTGTGCCCCGCGCCCTCATTATATAGCAGAGCGATGCATTTCTCACATGCCCCGTGCCAGTCCGGCTCCTCGTAGAACGCAAGCACAGGGTAAAGCTTCTCACGCGCATATGGGTTCTGTGCGCTGACCTCCGTTTGCCGTGAAAGCAGCACCGCAGTGTTTTCGGGAACATCTATGTCCGCCATCTTGGCAATCGTCACGGCGGATTTTCCTACGATCGCGGGGTTCATTGTGCCGTTTGCGCGCAGCAAAAGCCGTGATAATTTGTCGCTGTCTGCCTCGGAGAGGAATACGCCGCCTTGCCTGACGAATTCGTCCTCAACCGCCCTCGCGCTGACTGACTCCACTACTACAGATTGCTCGCTCGCACAAATAACGCCGTTGTCAAAGGTTTTTGAGTCAATAATCTGCCGCACCGCCTTTGGGATATCCGCGCTTCGCTCAATAAATGCCGGACCGTTACCGGGTCCCACGCCAATGGCCGGGTTGCCGGAGCTGTATGCCGCGCGAACCATGGCCTCGCCGCCCGTTGCAAGAATGAGCGAAACGGCGCGGTGCTTCATCAGTGCGTCCGTCGCCTGTGGTGTTGCGATTTCTATGACTTGCACAGCGTCTTCCGGCGCTCCAGCCTTGTGCAGTGCCGCGCGGAGTAGCTTGGTGGTTTCTATAATGCAATTCTTCGCACCCGGGTGCGGACTGAAAACCACCGCGTTGCCCGCCTTGAGAGACAAAATTGCCTTATACATCGTAGTGCTTGTGGGATTGGTTGACGGTATAATTGCGGCAATAACCCCTACGGGTACGCCAACCTCAATCAGCCCAGAACTGCTGTCAGAGCTTAAAATGCCCACCACACGCTGCGTTTTTGCGTGTTCCCAAGTGCCCTTGCTGCCCAGTAAATTCTTAAGAAGCTTGTCTTGCCACACACCAAAACCGGTTTCTTCCACCGCCATTTTTGCAAGTTTTTCCGCATTTTGTTCGCACGTCTCGGCAACGGCAGCGCAAATCCCGTCCAGCCGCTCTTGCGTATATGCAGCCAAAACTCGTTGTGCCCGAACAGCGTTATCCACCAGCAGACGAACCTCCTGCACGGACTGCAAGTCTTTATCCAGCCGCAAAAGAAGCCTCCCCTTTTTTTGTATTGACAAATTCTACGGTTATTGTACCATATAAAGGGCAGAAATGTCAATTCGCAATAAGCGGATTGTTCAATATTGGCTCCCCGCAAAAAATATTTTTCGGCAGGCTCGCAATGCCAGACCACATAATCACGTTTTGCCCCTTGCAAAACGCGTCGCAATGCGCTATAATATCACGATATAAGGGGAGGTGGTTTGCTTGCGTCTGCTTGAGGAGCGCATACGCCGGGAGGCGCTTGTTGTGTTGCCGGATGTCCTGCGGGTGGATATGTTCCTTAACCATCTCATCGATGCTGAGCTACTGGATGAAATTGGTGCAGAATTTGCGCGCATTTTCGCGGACGAGGTCGGTCGCATAACCAAAATTCTCACCGTCGAGGCTTCGGGTATAGCCATCGCCTGCGCAGCCGCGCGTCATTTTGGTGTGCCGGTGTTGTTTGCCAAAAAAGGCGCCGGCAACAAAACGCTTGATAAAGACGTCTACTGTTCCTCAGTTTTTTCGTTTACAAAAGAAGCGGTGAGCACTGTGTCGGTTGCCCGCCGTTTTTTGCGCCCCGGCGAGCGTGTTTTGGTCATTGACGACTTCCTTGCCAACGGTGCGGCAGCGCGCGGCCTGTTGGATATCATTGACCAAGCGGACGCTGAACTGGCAGGCATTGGCATTGTTATCGAGAAAGGCTTCCAGCCGGGTGGCACGGTGCTTCGTGCTCAAGGCGTGCGTGTGGAGTCGCTCGCCTTGATCAAGTCCATGAGCGAGGGGCGCGTAACCTTTGCGGAAAGCGAAGCGGCGCTTGCGTTGTGATGCCACAGTACATAAGGTCAGCACTTTGTCATATTAACAGAGTGTGTCATTATTGGTAGCAGCGGCAACCGCCGTTGTATATAAAGCAAAGTATAGGAGGAACAACATGAAGAAACTAACCAAAATCCTGTCCCTGTTGTTGATTGCAGCCATGCTGTTGGCGTTCGCCGCCTGTGCGAACACCGACACAAACGACACCACCGACCCAACCACAACGGCCGATTCAAGCAGCACCAACCCAAGTGAGATCAGCTCTGAAACGCTGAAAGTCCCTGATGACTTTAAAGTCGGAATCCTGCACATTTCCAGTGTGGCGATTCAGTCGGGCTATACTTGGGCGCACCACAAAGGCTTCCTTGAGATGGTATCAACGCTTGGCGTTAAGGAGAGCCAGATTGTCGTCAAAGATGATGTACCTGACAACGATGTGACCAAAACCAAGCAGGCGCTGCAAGAAATGGTCGACGCGGATTGCGATCTCATTTTTGCCACCAGCTACAACTACATGAATACCGTCAAAGAGTTTGCCGACGAGTATCCGGACGTCATCTTTTCCCATTGCTCCGGCTATCTCAGCAACGATAAGAACTTCAATAACTACTTTGGCCGTATTTACGAAGCGCGTTATCTCTCCGGCATTGCCGCTGGTCTGAAGATGAAAGAGGACGGCAAGAAAATCGCAGGCTACGTTGCCGCAATGAATAACCAAAACGCCGAAGTCACCGGCGGTATCAACGCCTTTGCTTTGGGTATCCAGTCAGTCTTGCCCGACGCAGAGGTCAAGGTTAAGGTCACCGGCTCATGGTATGCCCCCGAGCAGGAGGGCGCAGCGGCACAGGCGCTCATTGATGCCGGCGCGTATGTCATTGCCCAGCACTGCGATACCGAAAACCCGCAGCTCAAGGCGTCTGATGGGAAGGTCTTCGGTGTTGGCTATAACACCGATATGACCACCGAAGCCACCAAAAATTCCCATATTATTGCTCCCATCTGGAACTGGGGCGTCTACTACACAGAAGCCACCAAAGCTGTCATAAACGGCACTTGGAAGAGCGTCAATTACTATGGCGGCACAAAGGAGGGCCTGATTGGGCTTTCACCGCTTAACACCGCGGTTGCGGCGAAAGATACGCAGACGGCAATTGACGCGGCAAAGGCAAAGATCCTTGATGGCTCGCTCATTGTCTTTGATAAAGGGCTGACCAAGGCCGATGGCTCCATAATTGACCATGCCCTCACTGATGAGGAAATCACAGGCAAAATTGATTACTACATCAAAGGCGTTTCACTGCTGTAAGGCACCTCAAGTGCCCCGTACCCAATTCGTGCGGGGCACTTCTCTATTATAATAAAAACAGCGGGTATAAACAAACCTGGAGCAAATTTTGAAAACTGCAATTGAATTGCAAAACATAACCAAGCGTTTTGGTACCGTTGTCGCCAACGATAATGTAAACCTTAATATTAATTTTGGTGAGATTGTCGCGCTTTTAGGCGAGAACGGCAGCGGAAAAACTACGCTCATGAATATACTCTCCGGAATTTATCAGCCGGATGGCGGCGCGATTTTTATTCGCGGTGAACAGGCGCATATTGCCTCCCCGCGGGATGCGCAGCGGCTTGGTATCGGCATGGTTCACCAGCATTTTAAGCTGGTGGACGTCTTCACCGCATACGAAAATATTATCCTTGGTATGCCACGCGTAAAAGGCGAATCGCCCGCTGAATGCCGCGCGCGTATTGAGAACCTCCGTGAGGAATATCGCCTTACGCTCAGTCTTGATAAGCGCGTGCATGATATGTCCGTCAGCGAAAAACAAACGGTAGAGATTATAAAATTGCTCTATCGCGGCGCGGATGTCCTTGTGCTCGACGAGCCGACCGCCGTCCTTACCCCGCAGGAAGTCGGGCACCTGTTTGCCATGCTCAGCCGCATGAAAAAATCGGGTCGCGCCGTCGTGATAATAACGCACAAGCTGTACGAAGTGCTGTCCATCAGCGATAGGGTCGCGGTGCTCCGCCGCGGGCAGTGCGTCGCGGAGGCTGTCACCGCCCAAACCGATAGCCGTGAATTGACCAACCTCATGGTCGGGCGCCCCGTGGAGCTTAAAATCGAACGCCCCGATACACGGAAAGCGCCGAACGTGTTGGCGCTAACCGGTGTCAGCGTAAAGAACAGCGACGGCGGAAATGCTCTCAAGGATGTGTCTTTCAGTCTTTGCGGTGGCGAAATCCTAGGCGTTGCGGGCGTTGCCGGCAGTGGCCAAAAGGAGCTGTGCGAGGTAATCGCAGGGCTTGTTCCCGCGGAAACCGGCGCAATTCTTTACCGTGGGCGCAATATCATTGGCAATTCCCCGGCGGAGATAATCAAAAAAGGCATCTCAATGAGCTTTATTCCGGAGGATAGGCTTGGCATGGGACTCGTCGCCTCAATGGATTTGACGCACAATATGCTCCTCAAATCTTACCGCAGCGGCAAATTGCCGTTGTTGGCAAAAGCGCCCGCTAAGGCATTGGCGACTGAATTGGTTGATCGTTTGAAAATATCCACACCCGGCGTTGCAGCGCCTGTGCGTCAGCTCTCCGGCGGCAATGTGCAAAAAGTTTTGCTTGGACGTGAGATTTCCGCCCAGCCGCAGGTCCTCATTACTGCGTACCCTGTGCGCGGACTGGATATCCACTCGTCATTCACAATCTATGCCCTGCTCAATGAGCAAAAGAAAAATGGTGTGGCTGTGTTGTTCGTCGGCGAAGACCTGGATGTTCTCCTTGAACTGAGCGACCGTATTTTGGTGCTTTGCCAGGGTGAGGTTATGGGCATCGTCAGCGCAAAGGACGCAACAAAAGAGCAGCTCGGTTTGCTCATGACAGGGGGGAAGGAGGGCGCATGAAAGATCTGGTTCACATCACCAAGCGCCCTGAACGCTCGGCGCTATCATCCCTCGGGCTGATAGCCGCTGCGCTCGGGCTGGCAATCGTTGCGGGCGGTGTGTTTATCGCACTCATGAGGCAAAACCCGCTGGAGGTCTACGCTGCCATTATCAAAGGCGCGTTTGTCGGCTCAAAACGCGACCCATTCTCCGCAATCAAGTCTACCGTAATACTTTTTGTCCCGCTGCTGATCGTATCCTTAGGGTTATCGTTAGCGTTCAAAATGCGCTTTTGGAATATAGGAGGCGAGGGTCAAATGATGTTCGGTGCAATCTTCGCTACATTTTTTGCCCTCAACTATAGCCATCTGCCGCATATTGTACTGGTCTTGTTGATGTTTGCCGCCTCGGTCGTCGGCGGCGGGCTGTGGGGTTTGATACCCGCGCTGTTCAGGGTCAAATGGAGCGTAAATGAAACGCTCTTCACGCTCATGATGAACTATGTTGCGCTCTACACAATTGAATTTTTGCAGGCAGGACCATGGAAGCGTACCCCCGGTTTCGCAAGTATCGGCAGCTTTGACGCAAATGTACAGCTCGCTAAAGTCGGCGGCGTGCACGTCGGCTGGATACTTGCGCTGGTGCTCGTTGTTATTGTTACCGTTTATATGAGCCGTGCGAAACAAGGCTACGAAATTGCCGTTGTGGGCGAAAGTAAAGCCACTGCGCATTACGCCGGTATGAACGTTAAAAAAATCGTTCTGCGTACCATGTTCATCAGCGGCGCAATTTGCGGCATTGCCGGTATGGTACAAATCGCCGGCTCCGATAATACACTTTCCACCGGCTTGACCGGTAACGCCGGCTTCTCCGGGATAACCGTGGCATGGCTCGCCCAGCTCAATCCCTTCGCAGTCGCAGTGATATCCGCACTTTTCAGCATACTCGAAAAAGGCAGCAAAACCATCCCTGTGGATGTGATGAGTAAAGAAGCGGCGAACGTTCTGCAAGGCATATTGCTGTTCTTCTTCTTGGGCGCGGAGTTCTTTCGCCGTTATTCAATAAAAATCAACCTGCCCCAAAAGCAAGTCCGCCATATTCAAAAAGAGGAGGAGCATGCAGATGGATAACGCCATAAATTTTATCAATGCCGCGCTGTTTGCAGGTACGCCGTTGCTTTTTGGTACGCTCGGCGAGTTGATTAGTGAGAAAGCGGGCTGCCTCAATCTTGGTGTCGAAGGTATGATGTGGGTCGGTGCTTTCGCCGGATTTTTTGCCGCCCTACAGACCGGCAGTGCCATGTTGAGTTTGCTTGCGGCGTTTGGTGCAGCAGCGCTTTGTGCAGCAGTCTACGCCTTTTTGACCGTCACGCTGCGCGCCAACCAAAACGTCACCGGTTTGACGCTGACAACTTTCGGCGTCGGTTTGTCATTGGTGCTCGGTAGTGCAATGTGCCAGGCCAATGGCGGCGCGCCAAATCTGCCGGGCAGTTTCCGTGATAAAATCGCCGCATTCAAAATACCAATTCCGGGTAGCGGAGATGACGTTGTCAAGCTTGCGGTTTATCCGTTGACGATTTTTGCCATTGTTCTATGCATTTCCGCGGCAGTGTTCTACAAAAAAACGCGGCATGGACTTTCCGTCCGCGCGTCAGGCGAAAACCCGGCGGCAGCGGACGCGGCTGGCGTCAATGTTTCAGCCATGAAGTACGCCAGCATCATCCTTGGTGGCGGAATCTGCGGCATCGGCGGCGCGTTCATGTCGCTCGTCACTGCAAACGGTGCTTGGATGCCGGCCGGCATTGTCAATGGTTTTGGCTGGATTGCTGTCGCGCTCGTCATTTTTGTCCGCTGGAAGCCCATGCTTGCGATTCTTGGCGCGTTTGTTTTCGGCGCGTTCCAATCCATGCGCTACTATATCCCGGATAGTGTGATTTCAATCCCCAATGCATTTTACCAAATGCTGCCGTTTGTGTTGACGTTAATTGTGCTGATTGTGACAAGCATGCGCAAATCTGTCCACGCAGGCGAACCGGCAGCAATCGGCGTGAATTATTACCGCGAGGAACGGTAAGCAGATAAAGGGTGTCTAGGCAATAAAAACATGTGGCGTGGCGCAAAAAAATCCAGGCCATGTCCACACAAGATTGAGAAACAGCTAAATTTGCGGTGTACTATCTACAAGGACACAAAATATTGAGGCGGATATGGATAGTTGACAAAATCGGCACGATATTTCGGATGCGCAATGGAGCAAGATTGAAGCTATACGCAAGGAAAATCTCGGGACTGGGGGCGGCGTAAACGTAGGTGACACAAGGGTTTCGTAAACTGTGTGCTTTGGATCACTCGCACGGGCGCGCCTTGGCGCGATTGGCCGACGTAGTGCGGGCAGTTTACTGCAGTCCACAACAGATACGAACGTTGACGCGACAAAAATATTGGGGATTTTGTGCTTGCCGAACTCATTGATGAACCCGACAGGAGTGGCTAATGATCGACGCTTCACACTGCAAATGTCACCCTGATGCGGTCGGAACAGTCGGCGGAAATCAGGATATGGAGCGCACAAAAGGGGGCTTAACACCAAAATTTGCCTTGCGGCGGATGCGTCTGGTTTGCCGCTTCGAGTCCTTATCACAAAAGGTACAACAGCTGATTGCACAATGGTAAAACCCTTGATTGATGGGGTTTTCCGCAGAATTTTTGCTCACGGACAGAGGTCATGACAGCAACAAAATTATTGACTTCGCCGAAGAAAATGGGATGATAACCGTTGTCCCGCTCAAGAAAAATCGCAAGGGGCAGAGGTTTTACGATAAGGCGATTTAGAAGGTGCGCCACCTTCTCGAAAATGCTTTTCTCAAGCTAAAACGCCGGTGCGGCGTGGCAATGAGATACGCCAAAACTACGTCTGCATTTAAGGTACATTTAAGGGCGCCGTCGTTCTCGCCTGTGTCCTCCTTTGGCTGAAGGTAGTTGCTGTCTGGTAAGCGTGCATTTATATTTCCGTTGTCGCCGTACACATCGTTATCATGTACCCATCCCGCACCTGCGTTTCAAAGCGCATGCCCGGCAATTTCATCACGCTGAAGGAGGTCAGTTCCCGGCGCAGGCCCTCGCCCGTGTACTTAAGGTATGCTTCCTTTTTCGTCCAAATCTCAAAAAAAAGTGTAGGATCGCCGCCAATATATTCCTGTTCATCCGGAGTAAAATGCCGTTGCGCAATGCGTAGCTCTGGTATGCGAAGGCGCTCAATGTCCACGCCAATCGGTGAGTCATGTGCAGCCAGCGCCACTGCCTCGCCGCTGTGAGATATATTAAAATGAAAGTCCGGAAGCTCAGAAAAATAAGGCTTGCCGTCTTTACTGTGCGCAAGGTGCAACCCTTGCGCACACCATCCGGAATGTGCCGCTGCAAACTCCCGTGCCGTTTTATACCCGTGCGCGGAGAGCGTTTCTGTGTCCGCGCCGGGGATAATTTCGAAGCTCAGTTTGGGCATGATTGCGCTCCTTCGCGGTTTGTGGTAAAATATACGCAGAAAAATGAAGGGGAAGGCTATGCAAATTGCTGTCCATGTTAAGCCTGCTGCACCGATTACCATTACCACATTGAGCATCAAGCTTGATGCGTTTTTGAAGCTCTGCGGAGCGGTTTCTACCGGCGGTCAGGCAAAAATGCTCGTTTTGGATGAACAGGTGCGCGTCAACGGCGCGGTGTGCATCCAGCGCGGCAAGTCGCTCGTGCCCGGGGATAAAGTCGCCTTTGGTGGCGGGCATTGGCAGGTTGCGGCACAATGAGAGTGCTGGCGCATGCAGTGCAAGGTTTTCGCAATCTGCGGGAATTTACGTTTATCCCCGCGGAAGGTGTGAACCTGATTTGCGGCGCGAACGGCGAGGGAAAAACCAACCTTGCGGAGAGTCTGTGGCTAATGACCGGCTGCCAGAGCTTCCGCACGACAAGGCTTCGCCAGTTGATTACCCACGGTGGCAATTTTGCGCGGATTGACTCACGCATATTTGCCGGAGAGCGTGAGCAGACGATCCGCGTGGAGATAGATTCGCGGCGGACTGCGCAACTTAACAGCGTAATGCTGACCTCTCCGCACGCGCTTCTGGGAACGTTTCCGTCAGTATTCTTTTCACCGGATACCCTCGCCCTCGTGTGCGAAGGCGCTCAGCATAGGCGGCGCTTCTTAGATATTGCCATCAGTCTGCAAAAGCCTGTGTACGCCTCCTCGCTCTCAAAATACTGCAAGGTTTTGGTGCAGCGCAATGCTCTTTTGCGCATGGGTTGTGCTGACGCAGACGCATTGGAGACGTGGGACTATCAGCTTGCGCGGCATGGCGCACGGCTTGTTTCTGAGCGCCGCACGTACACCGAAAAACTCAGCGCGCTCTGTGCGGAAATCTACGCAAACCTAAGCGGCGGCGCGGAAAAGCTTCGTTTGGATTATTCACCCTGTGTGCCGGAGGAAGACAATATCGCAGACAATATTTTGCAGATCCTGCAAAAAAGTGCATCGCAGGATGCGCGCTGGCAGTACACAACCGTAGGCGTGCATAAAGAGGATTTCTCCCTGCGTCTGGATGGCCGCGAAGCGCGGATTTATGGTTCGCGCGGGCAGGTTCGTTGCTGTGCGCTGGCACTCAAAATTGCGGAAGCGACACTGTTGCGTGATTGCCTTGATGAAGCCCCTGTTGTCATTTTAGACGACGTCATGAGCGAATTGGATGCAGGGCGGCAGGCGGCGCTGCTGGAGTATTTGCGTGATTGGCAGGCGTTTGTAACCTGCTGTGAAGTGCCAACAGTGTTTTCAAACACGGCCGCGATGTTGTTCCACATGTGCGGCGGCGAACTAATGGCGTGAATTTTCCGCGGCAACACAGCCAGTTTACCTAGCTGCTTCATGCCGCAAACATCACTTCATTTTCTTCTTTTTAGTCCCAAGCACAACCCAAAATATCACCGAAGCCGCTAGCAAAATTAAACCAATAACATTGAATAGCCCATATAGTGCTATTTTGTCCAGTTGCTTTTGCAGCAATTCCGGCGTCGGGTCTTGGTATGGCAGATAGGCGCTGCTTGTCAATGAAAAGCTAACCGTCAAAAAAATCACGCTTACAGTAAACGGAACAAAACGTAGCTTCATCAACGCCTTCATGTTGTCATCTCCACAAAATTCTTTAGGATTGCCAGCCCCACAGCCCCGCTTTTCTCTGGGTGGAACTGCACGCCGAATAGCTTGTCCCGCCAAACTGCCGCGTCCATGAGAGTCGAGTAGCGCGTCGTTGCCGCAACATCGCCGCATGCATCCGCACGGACAAAATAGGAGTGCACAAAATATACATAAGCTTCCGGCGATATGCCCTCAAACAGTGGGCACTGATTCGGAAAATCCAGTGAATTCCAGCCTATGTGCGGTACCTTGTAAGTCGCTGTGGCCACTTCTTCATCTGTACTTGGTATCTTTAGAACCTTGCCGGGCAAAAGCCCCAGCCCCTGTACCCCGGGACTCTCCTCCGACTCGTTAAACAGCACCTGAAAGCCCAAACAAATCCCTAAAAAAGGTCTGCCGGACAGCACGCAGGCTTGTATCGTGTCAACCAAGCCGCTTGCCCTGAGTGAGTGCATGGCATCGCCAAATGCCCCCACGCCGGGCAGAATCACGCCATCCGCCGTGCGTAAAACCGCCGCGTCACGAGTGACGGTAAAATCCGCACCCAAAAACGCCAGCGCCTTTTGCACGCTGCCCAGGTTGCCTGCGCCGTAATCGACTATCGCAATCAATGATTAACTCCTTTTTATGTACGGACAAATACCGCCGCGGCCTATTTGATCCGTTTGTATTTGTCGCCGTCCACCAAGACTACATGCTTGGCGATATCCATCAGCCAGCGGTCGTTAAAGGAGTCGGTGAAGAGCGTGTCAATCTCCGCGTCAGGGTATTTTTCGCGGAAATATTTGACCTTGTTCTGCCTAAAGTTAAAACGTGTGATTTGTCGTGTTTCCTCGTCAATCACGCTGCCAAGGTATTGCTTTATGCCAAGCCGCCCGCAGATTTCCGCCAACTCGCCTTCAGGGCTTGCGGAGATTACCAAGTCGTCCTCGCGGCGCAAATCCTCGTAAAACGGCTTGATTTTGTGCTGATGCAAATCCCAAAATTCGCGCATATCCTTCTCCGGGTCATCAAGACGGCGCAAAAATTCCTCAACATATGGCGCATATAACTGCAATGCCTTGTCAATGGTGATTTTGCGCAGCTTGTAACGAACCAGCGCGGTTGCTACCTTGGGTGCAAATTTTAGCAAATCCGGGTAGCGCTTGAGATAAAACGTGAATAAATCAATGCCGCTCTCGCCATCGTATATGGTGTTGTCAAAGTCAAAAACATTCATGCTTCCCCCACAGCAGCGTTTATTTGATTAAACCGAAAGCAGGCCTGCGTCCAGTACAAACTGTGCCCCGGTGATGTACCGTGCTTTGTCGCCCGCAAGATAAAGCACCATGCTCGCCACATCTTCGCACTCCACCCAAGGGACTGGCAGCAGGTTGCCCGCACTCGCCTCAGCGATTTCAGTGGGCGTCTTGCCCTCCAAAGCCGCCAAACCATCGTTCATAGGCGTGTTGACCCCCGTTGGATGAATGCTCACCACACGAATCCCGAACGGTGCCAGTTCGATCGCCCATGCCTTGGTCAGACCGGTCAATCCCCACTTGGATGCCGTGTAGTGCGAAAGCCGGTTGCCGCCGCGCAAGCCCATTACGCTGGAGTTATTGATAATCACACCGCCGCCGTGCTTTTTCATGTACGGCACAACCCGCCGCGTAACAACAAACGGACCTTTGAGGTTGATATCAATCATAGCGTCCCACTCGGCGTCAGTCATCTCGTCAACCTTAGCATACGCGCAAATGCCAGCGTTGTTGAATAGAATGTCTATCTGGCCGAACGTGGCAACCGCGCCTTCAACCGCCGCCGTGACAGCTGCATCGTCGCGGACGTCCGCCGCAAAAATCGTGCACTTCCCGCCAATAGCTTCAATTTCCGTCTTAAGGCTCTCAAGCTCAGTACCGGTTTCATAAGCATATGCCGGATATTCAATCTTCTTGCCCACGTCCAGCGCCGCGATTGCCGCGTCTTCCTTTGCAAGTGCCAGCGCAACCGCGCGCCCCTGACCGTGTGCCGCACCGGTGATAAAAGCAGTTTTCCCAAAAAATTCGCCCATTGATAATGCCACCCATCTTTAATATATTGATTGCGCCAATATACACGTAGTATACCACAAATACACCATGCACCGCAAGGCGAAACCTGCCCAAACCCCAGAGCAACAGCAATTACTTAATCATCCCAAAGTGATAAGATATAATCATGAGAATAGAAAAATTAATAGAAAACACAAAAGGAATAACCGACCCGCGGCGGAGAATCAAATC
>JAIRYC010000005.1 GCA_031267965.1 Oscillospiraceae bacterium
TGATTTGATTCTCCGCCGCGGGTCGGTTATTCCTTTTGTGTTTTCTATTAATTTTTCTATTCTCATGATTATATCTTATCACTTTGGGATGATTAAGTAATTGCTGTTGCTCTGGGGTGAAAAAATATCAGCGGCGTGATTTTTCACAGACCCTCCCCTAAGAATTGACAACGGTGCGCCCGTGCGGTATAATGTACAGAATAACAAACCTGCTCAGGGAGAGTCAATCATGAAAAAAACATTACATCGATGTCTGGCTTTTTGGCTGTGCTTGCTGACCATACTCGCACTCACGTCCTGCACCAAACCAATAACGGAGACCGACGCGTTTGCCCGTCTGCAGGATGCAGTGAAAAAATCCAAGGAAACTGAGATTTACTACTACCTTAAGACCGAATTTGCTGACAAAACCTCGGGCAAGCTCCAGCGTACCACCGAGGTCAATCTTTGGGCTGTCACTGAAGAAACTTCCTCCACGCCTGTGCTCAAGGACGGCGCATACCAGAACTACAAGCTCTCCATAAAAGGCACTGAAAAAGGTGCAGAACTGTGGAGTTGGCTCTGTGGGGATTCGTCTAGTGCAGACGGCGGCGTCTCTCAGTCAGTATTATTTTATACCGATTGGCGCAAGGAACGCACCCCTGGTTTGGCAAGCTATGAGCGGAACAGCAAGCCTTATCTTGTCAAGCGCGAAGAGCATTTGTCCGATTTCCTCAAGAGTGAGGTATATGCGCCATATTCGCTCAGTGCACAGCTTACCGAGTTGAGCCTCCTTACTGCGGACGATATGGATTTCTCTGTCCCATCGGCAAAAACCACAGTGCTGGGGGAACTTGTTAAGTTAGTTTTCGGTGTGCGCAAGGAATATCTTGCCAAATATAAGGCAGAGCACGGCGGCGCTCCCAGTATTTTTGAAGGCTCGGCACATGTTGAGATTGACTTGACCTACGGCAGGGTACAAAAGATTGCGCTGTTTGTGCCATCAAATGTCGGCGTGTTTAAGTCGCCTAAAGAAACGCTCCGTTGGGAAATTTTTTACCTTGGCTCGCGCTTCGATATCCCCAAGTACGACGTTGCCGACGCAAACAATGCGGCGAACGACTGGAAGGACGCGCCGGTGCTGGCTGGTGCGCCTGTTGGGTTCTAATTAAACTACATTTGGAGGCTTTTTATGCAGATTGATATAATGCTTAAAAACGGCGAGATCCGTCAGTTTGAATCCGGCACAACAGCTTTTGACGCTGCGCGCGGAATTAGTGAAGGACTGGCGCGCGCCGCTTGTGCCGTGTCGATTGACGGCACTGTTGCGGACCTGCGCACGCCGCTGGTAAATGACGGCGTATTTTCTGTACTCACTTTTACAGACGCTGACGGCGCAAAAACGTTCCGTCATACTGCCAGCCACGTGCTGGCGCAAGCTGTCAAGCGACTGCATCCCACGGCAAAGCTGGCAATTGGCCCCGCGATTGATAACGGCTTTTACTACGACTTTGACCTTGATACACCCTTATCTTCCGCTGATCTGCGCAAAATCGAAGCGGAGATGAAAACAATCGTCAAGGAAAATCAGCCGATTGAACGCTTTACACTGCCGGTTGACGAAGCGCTTGCACTCATGCAGGAAAAGGATGAGCCATATAAAGCAGATCTGATTAAGGAGCATGCCGACAAGGGTGAAGACATCAGTTTTTACAAGCAGGGTGAGTTTATTGACCTCTGTGCGGGACCGCATCTGATGAAAACCGGCGCTGTAAAGGCGTTTGCGCTCACATCCTGCACAGGGGCGTATTGGCGCGGTGACGCAAACAACAAAATGCTTCAGCGTATTTACGGCACGGCGTTCCCGAAGCGTGAGGAGTTGGATGCGTACCTGACAGCGCTTGAGGAAGCCAAAAAGCGCGACCACAACGTAATTGGGCGGCAACTGGGTTACTTTCTCATGGCGGAGCCGGTGGGTCAGGGGCTTGCCCACCTTGCGCCAAAAGGGGCCAAGCTATTCCAAATCCTCAGCCGCTATATCGAAGATCTGGAGGATAACGAGTACGGCTATGTCCGCACAAAAACACCGCTTTTGGCCAAAAGTGACCTTTACAAAATCTCTGGACACTGGGATCATTACAAGGATGGCATGTTCATCCTTGGCGACGAGGAAAAGGATAACGAGGTCTTTGCCCTGCGTCCCATGACCTGCCCATTCCAATATCAAATTTACTTGAATAGTATGCATTCCTATCGCGATTTGCCCATACGTTACGGAGAAACCTCAACACTCTTCCGCAATGAGACGAGCGGTGAGATGCACGGACTGATCCGTCTGCGCCAGTTTACAATCAGCGAAGGGCACATTATCCTCACGCCGGAGCAGCTGGAGGATGAGTTCCGTAGCTGTTTGGAGTTGATGCGCCGCGTTATGGGCGAGGTGGGTCTGCTAGAGGATTTGACGTTTCGTTTTAGCAAATGGGATCCAAGCAACCGCACAAAATACGAGGGTACACCCGAGATGTGGGAAGCCGCTGAGAGCCGCATGCGCACAATCCTTGACCACCTTGGCGTTGATTACACCGAAGAAGTGGGTGAGGCGGCATTCTACGGCCCCAAACTGGATATCCAAACGCGCAACGTCTACGGCAAAGAGGACACACTCATCACAATCCAAATTGACATGATGCTGGCGGAAAAATTCGGTATGACCTATATTGCTGCAGACGGCGGCAAGCAAACGCCGTATATTATCCACCGCACCAGTATCGGCTGTTACGAGCGCACAATGGCGCTCTTGCTGGAGAAATACGCAGGTGCGTTACCACTTTGGCTTGCGCCGGAGCAAGTACGCATCCTGCCAATTACCGACCGCAGCCATGAAACTGCCGAGGTAATACTTACGCAGCTGCGCAAGGCGGGGCTGCGCGTGGATATTGATCGCCGCAGCGAGAAAATCGGTTACAAAATCCGTGAAGCGCAGGTGGAGAAAATTCCGTACATGCTCCTGCTTGGCGATAAAGAAGTCGAAAGCGGCACGATTTCTGTCCGCAAAAGGGGAGAGGGCGATATTGGTTCGCAAACCGTTGCGGAATTTATCGCCATTGCTTTGGATGATATTAACAAAAAAGCAATTTGGTAAACGAATATTTGCTGTTATATTTCACAAAGTTCCATTAAGGGACTTGACAAAGTTGTTTTCTTGCGATATAATGCCTGTAATCATATAAGTTTGGTAGGTGTTATGCGTGAAGCTAGATTTTCGATGTTGTCTGTAACAGCTGGCATTATACAGCCTAAGTTCACAAACCGCGTGACTGTTTTGTCCTAGAAAGATGTGCATTCTGTGCAAAAAATATTTTGGAGGAATCAACCATGAGTAATTATAAATTCGAAACCCTTCAGCTCCATGTGGGGCAGGAAACCCCAGACAGCGCAACCGATGCCCGTGCCGTTCCCATTTATGCCACAACATCCTATGTATTCAAGGATTCTGCGACAGCGGCAGGGCGTTTCGCGCTTGCGGAACCGGGCAATATCTACTCCCGTCTGATGAACCCCACGCAAGATGTGTTTGAAAAACGTGTGGCGGCGCTCGAAGGCGGTGTGGCGGCGCTGGCGCTGGCGAGCGGCGCATCGGCAGTCACTTATGCACTGCAAAATATTGCTACTGCGGGCGACCACATTGTTTCCGCAAAGACAATCTACGGCGGCAGCTATAACCTTTTGGCCAATACTTTTAAGGATTTTGGCATTGCAGTCACTTTTGTTGACGATGATGCGGCAGCATTTGATGCGGCGGTCAAGCCGAACACCAAAGCGTTTTTTGTGGAATCGCTGGGCAACCCAAATAGTGATGTCGCCAACATCGAAGCAATCGCGGAGGTTGCGCATAGGCACGGCGTTCCGCTGATTGTTGATAATACTTTCTCAACACCGTATTTGTTCCGCCCATTAGAGCACGGCGCTGACATTGTAGTGCACTCCGCTACAAAATTCATTGGAGGACATGGCACTGCGCTGGGCGGCGTGATTATTGACGGTGGTAAATTCGACTGGGCGCAGAACAATAAATTCCCCGGCCTTAGCCAGCCAAATCCCAGCTATCACGGAGTCGTGTTCACCCAAGCCGTTGGCAATATTGCATATATCATCAAAATCCGTACCACACTCCTGCGTGATACCGGCGCGGCACTTAGCCCGTTCCACTCGTTCCTGTTCCTGCAAGGACTGGAAACGTTGTCACTACGCGTGGAACGTCACGTTGAAAATGCGCTGAAGGTCGTCGATTACCTTAATAATCACCCGCAGGCGGAGGTGGTCAATCACCCGGCAATCGCCAGCCATCCTGACCACGAAATCTACAGCCGCTACTACCCGAATGGCGGCGGCAGTATCTTCACCTTTGAACTTAAAGGTGGTGCGGACGAAGCTAAAAAATTTACCGAAAGCCTGCAACTGTTTAGTCTGCTGGCGAACGTGGCGGATGTCAAAAGCTTGGTTATTCATCCGGCAAGCACGACACACAGCCAGCTCAGTCCGGAAGAATTGCTGGATGGTGGGATTAAGCCGAACACAGTGCGGCTCTCCGTCGGCACTGAGCATATTGATGATATCCTTGCGGATTTAGAACAAGCATTCGGCGCTGTGCGTTAATTCCTGATATAACAAAAGCAGCGCCCAGTTTCAAAGTGAAACTGGGCGCTGCTTTTGTTCGCATGCTATTCCATAACAGGAAAAAAACGCAATGTATATGCCCTTGCTTTTCGTCTAATATGTATTACCAAGTTACAATGTAGCTTACAACTTTTTCATCATGGGGTCATATTTCTAATGTCTCAATATAAAAATCTAATAACTTAATAAATCCAACTATCCAAATCAGAAAACTTGCATCCTCCATTCGCAAGATTTCTTTGTTGAAAGATTGCACATCAGTCAGGCATTCAACGGCGCAGGATCTCCATTTCGGCTGGTCGTTTTATTTCACCATAATCACAATCGGTTGAAGAACACTATTTTAATTGATGCGATAACGGCTCAAAATATTTCTCCGGCGTATTGATTTTTAAATTTTCATATACAGACGGCGTGGAAATCATTATATACTGAATCGCCACAAATCACATCAAAATGCTGACCGCGAAATGCTTTGATCAGGTCTTCCCGATTACTCCGATTAACCAGAAAGCGATTAACATCATTTCCGAAATCATCTTTTACCAAACTGCACCACTGAAAACTAAAATGTTCATTTTATGCACTATGCGAGAGATGTCGCACATAAAAAGTCATAAAAACTTTGCGTTTTTTCTCCGAATCCTTTCTTTAGTTTTATTTTTCGCACTACCTATCTTCCAAAAGAATAAAACTACTCACGATTGTACCACGGTCACCTTTGAAAATCAACCGTTTTTTTGTTGTTCTCGCCCTGCGACCACGTTTTTGGCACTCTCGGCAAAAGCAAATACACGTTGCGACTACATGTCCAATGCTACTTCCCAAACGCCCCGCCCCGTAGTGAGAACCCCACCCGTACGTGGCAAAAAAACGACGGCAAGGGGTTGACATGAGGCGCAAATTGTGGTATATTATTCAGGCAACCCAAAACCGGGCCGGCAAAATCTGACACGGCGGCGGGACGCAAAAATGGACGAATCCACG
>JAIRYC010000022.1 GCA_031267965.1 Oscillospiraceae bacterium
CGCTTTTTCTTCGCATACTTGTATGGTCATGGCACAACTTCCTTTCTTTCTAATAGCTTTAATATACAAAAGAAAAATGCAAGCGCTTTTTGCTCTTGCATTTAATGCTGGAACTCACCTTATAAGAACTTACCCCCGAAGGGACTTGCAATTCACGGCGCAATCTGATATACTATTATTGCACAATGCGTGCGCTTGTTCTCGTTATATATTTTTCGGGGTGTGGCGAAGTTTGGTATCGCGCTTGGTTCGGGACCAAGAGGCCTCGAGTTCAAATCTCGACACTCCGACCATAACAAAAACCATCTATTGATAAAAGAAATTTTGTCGGTGGATGTTTTTTTGTTTGCCCGAAAGTCCAGTAATACTGGGCTTTTTCACTTTTAGGAGTTTTTGTGTTTAGCAATTCTTGTTTAGGGCAGTAGGCTGTTTTTATGGAAGTAGGGATTTGAACGCCAACTTACGTCGTATAGTCTTTTAACGATTTGCCCCTTGGGGGTGTGCATCTTTTAACGATTATAAATGCCCACAAAAACAGCCCGCCCGAAGGCGAGCCGTGTGCTTTCAATTCTTATGCTGTGATTTCAGAGCCGTTGCGGAAGCGGAATGCCATTTTCCCGTCGATGCAGACCATTTCCTCACCGCCACCGACAAAGAAGTTTTCTACCCGCAATATCTCGAATATCTTGAACACCGCGAAGAAATCCGTCAAAAGAACGCCGTATTGGATGCCGCGCTTGCTCTGCCCATTGCGGAACGCAGAGCCACCCTCGCGCCACGCATCGCGGATTTTCTCAACGGTCTGAACGAGGACGCGCGGTACCTCAATGCCAAGCTGATCGAAAACGGTCTTGAAGAAATCGCCGACGTTACAAACGCCGAACAGATTGAAGCGATATTAGCCGACCCATTGCAGACGCAAAAGTTGACGGACGCCATGAAAGGGATAGCGGGCGCGTCCTCCGGCGTATTTGAACGCAAGCACGGCTACCGCTTCCATGAGGAACTGACTGCGTTGTTTGAACGCCGCCCGGTCTATAACTTGGGCGGCAAGGTATATGTCGGTTCAAAGGAATACGAGGTTTTATCCTTTGATGAGTCCACAGTCAGGCTGTTTGATACGGAGTTTCCGCTGCTGAATAAGGAGCTTTCCCGCGCCGAGCTTGACCGAAAGGTCGCCGAAAACCCGCAAAACGAGCATTTGATGATGGTGGTGGCGGAACAGCCGAAGCAGACCGCGCGGGACGTTTTTGACGAGTATTCGCCATTAGTAGTCGGCAAAATCCTGTTTGACGAAGCGTATATGAACGCGCGGGCAAATTCGGACGAGCAGAACTCCCGGACAGAATGCGAAGCTGCCGTGGAGCGCATTGCGCTGGAAATCAGCATGGAAAACACGGACTTCCTCCGTGCATATTCGGATGAGCCGTGGTTCAAGCAAAAGCTTATCGCCCACGTCTTTCAGAAAACCTATACCGCTTTGGCGGTTGACCCCACAGAATCAACCGCTCCAGAGCCGTCGAACAGCATACAGCTTATCCAAAACGGCGGCCTCTTTGAAGCCTACGGCGATGATGCCCGCATTTTAGCGGAGGTTTTCGGCTTTACCGTAATACAGAAAAACAACCGCGACATGGTAGGATTTCCGTCCTCGCAGCTTGATGAAAATCTTGATGTCCTTGTCAACGACCACGGTTATACAGTTGGTGTAGACCACGAACCGCTCACCCCTGATTACACCACAAGCCCCCGCGAGATGTACGAGCAAAGCCTTGACGAAGAACCCTACACCCCGCAAATCGGCGACAAACACAGCATTGACGGGAGAATGTTTGAGGTTGATAGCGTATCGGCGGATTCGCCGTGGCGGAGCGTCAGCCTGCGGGACATCACCTTTGACGGCGTGGCGGGCTTCCCGATTTTCAGGCGGGAGAGCCTTGACTTTATCCGGCAGTATGAACCAATCGCGGAGCAAACGGCAGATCCGGAAGCCCTCGCACCCGCTAAACCAGTCGGATGACTGGAATATCTGGGCGGCGATCAAGGCCTATGAATGTAACGAGGTCGCCAACCTCATAATCAATTCCAGGTCGATATTTTTTAGTGTTATCAATCGAACCAAAGAATTTATTTATACGAGTATTAATAGCAAGTGTAGATTGTGAAATTGGTACAGCTATATGATTATCCTGTTCCCACAGAGATGGCCAATCATCGGGATTATCTGAAGGATATAACTTATCAGACATATTCACAACCACTTCCCTTAGATTAAGGCCAGAAGGTCTATCTGGACAAGTCAAAACGGATTCACGATTACTACCACTAGCACTTACAGCCACAAACATTCCATTTCCGTAACAAATACCCATTAATGCACCACTGCCATCTGGATATCTATTGCCCCACTCAATGACAGAATTATTAGAAGTATTAGTAATTGGATCTTCACGAACTATAAATGATCCGTAATGTCCAGATACTACAATTGAGTTGCTGTCTGGACTGCAAGTAATATTATAGTAATTTACCGATGGACTAGTGTTTGTCGTTTTAAAGGCCCATGAGTTAGCAAAATTTCCTCCTGTCCATATTCCAATACGCGCAGATTGTCCAGATTGATTTCCAATTGCAAATATAGTGGTGAATTCTTATAATACCATAGCGGGCGAATATTTCCCCGTTCCTACACCAAAACGCGACAGCAAAATCAAAGCCGCGCCCGATACCGCCGTCAATCTGCTGATTGATATAGATAACAGCGTCAAGGCACAGCAGAGCGCGGGCTATTCCCGTTGGGCGAAAATCGAAAATCTGAAAATGACGGCAAAAACCTTGAATTTCCTCACCGAAAACAATCTTTTGCAGTACGGCGATTTGAGCGCGAAAGTCGCGGAAGTAACCATCGCGTTTGACGAAACCGTCGACGCGCTGAAAGCCGCCGAAAGCCGGTTGTCTGAAATGGCGGTGCTGATGAAGCACATCACGACGTATCAGCGGACAAAGCCGGAGTACGACGGCCTCCGCGCCGCCAAAGCGATAAAGGCGCAAGCCGTGGACGGCGGCAAGCTCCCGAACGTGACCGCGCTAAAAACCGAATACGCAAAACTAACGGAGCGCAAGGACGCGCTCGCCGCCGAATATGGCAAGCTAAAACGACAGGTGCGGGAATACGGCGTTATCAAGCGCAACGTGGACGGCATGCTAAACCCCGGCGCGGAGCGGACGCAGGGGAAAGAGTTCGGCGCGGAATTGTGAAAAAATTTACACGGAAAGCTATTGACAACAGATAACGAATATGTTATTATAATCAAGCAAGGAGGAATATCATGTACGAGGTTGAATTTTATCGGGATAAAAACGGGAAATCTGAAATCGTTGAATACCTTGACGAACTGAAAGAAAAAGGTGAAACGAGCAAGAACGAGCGCGTCAACCGCGACAAAATACTTGCATATACTCGGCGGAGAATTAAATCTGACACGCCGAAAATTGATTCTCGCCGGGCAGTATGACCGCGCGTTATTTTTAAAGGCAAGAGAACAGATTTGCGCGATCCTTGATTACATCGAATCGGTAAAACCGTTTTGCTATTTTGATGTAAAATATTCAAAGGAATCTGCAGAGGAAATTTTTAACGATGCAATGCTGGATGAATATGATCTGCTGGCTTCGGGCACAATCCCGGAATCAGACTTAGATCGGAGTATTAAACTTTTGAAAAAAGCAGATTATGTCCCTTCGCTTGTAAATGTTTATTGTTATATGTGCGTCGACGTTGCGAATTACTGCACCGCCGCTATCAGTTTTACCGAAAGTTTTATGCAGACCGAATCCCGAACGACAACTGATTTGGCAGCTTATCTGATAATGGATCCTTTATTGTCGCGATCTGCAGCAAAACGTCGGGGGGGACGGGTTTAGCATTTGAGTTTATATCCAAAAATATTTCGCTTTGAATTTGTGCCCGTTCTATATCCGACATTTCAGGAGGGAATAACAAATCGGTAACTAAAAGATGCAGTTGTTTTCTAAGGTTGATGTTGTTAAAAGAAGTCGACTGGGGCAGGATAGGTCTCAAAAAGAAAATGTTCATCGTTGCTCTTAATCCCGATAAGCTCCTTCTTCTTCTCTTTTTCACAAAAGTAAATGCTGTTGCCCTGGGGGTCACCTTGAAAACCTATTGACAAACCCGTTAAAATCTGATATACTATTTTTTTCACAAGTGGCCCGTTGGTCAAGTGGCCTAAGACTCCGGCCTCTCACGCCGGCAACACGAGTTCGAATCTCGTACGGGTCACCAGACTGCTGGGGGCGATGTAGCAGTTAGTATTCATCCTTAGCTCAGTCGGTAGTCCAAGCGTACACATAGGCTACGGCGAAAAAAGTCCCGACAAAATCTGCAAGAAAGCCAAGAACAACAAGCGTTTCAAACATTCCTCCTTAGCTCAGTTGGTAGCCCAAGCGTACACATAGGCTACGGCGAAAAAGTCCCGACAAAATCCACAAGAAAACCAAGAACAACAAGCGTTTCAAACATTCCTCCTTAGCTCAGTTGGTAGAGCATGCGGCTGTTAACCGCAGGGTCGTTGGTTCGAGTCCAACAGGGGGAGCCAAGCGAACTCCTCCGAAATGCGGGGGAGTTTTTGTTTGTGAGCGCGTCTTCTTGGGGCAGGCGC
>JAIRYC010000023.1 GCA_031267965.1 Oscillospiraceae bacterium
CGCTTTTTCTTCGCATACTTGTATGGTCATGGCACAACTTCCTTTCTTTCTAATAGCTTTAATATACAAAAGAAAAATGCAAGCGCTTTTTGCTCTTGCATTTAATGCTGGAACTCACCACTTGACAAGCATTGCAAAATGTGCTAAAATAAAGCATTGCATTCTACGCAAAATCGCTGTAGAATGCGCAAACATCAATCCGGAGAGGAGGAAACCACTTGCCAACCTTTAACCAACTCGTGCGCAACGGACGCGAATCCGCGCGCAGGAAGCCTAAGGCGCCAGCGCTTTTGCAGGGTCTTAACAGCAAAAAGAACGTGGTCACGCACCAGGACGCGCCCCAAAAACGCGGCGTTTGCACTGCCGTTAAGACTGACACACCCAAAAAGCCAAACTCCGCGCTGCGCAAAATCGCCCGTGTGCGCTTGACGAATAACATGGAAGTCACAAGCTATATTCCGGGTGTTGGGCATAACCTGCAAGAGCACTCCGTGGTGCTCATTCGCGGCGGACGTGTGCGTGACCTGCCTGGTGTGCGTTACCACATCATCCGCGGCACGCTGGATGCTCAGGGCGTTGCAAACCGTATGCAGTCTCGTTCTAAATACGGTGCAAAACGGCCCAAGGCAGCCAAAAAGTAAGCGGCCAACCCCAAACAGATTCCACCAATGAGGTGTTTGAATATACCTTACTTGGCGGACGGTTAGGCGCCCGCACACTAAGGCGCAGCCTTACACCGGATGCCTAAAAGAGTACCTGTGAATTCATGCGGATGTTTGGTGATTACTCCAACATCTAAAATCTATGAAGGAGGGAAGCAAAGTGCCAAGAAGAGGCAATGTGGCAAAACGTGATGTTTTGCCCGATCCGATTTACGGCTCCAAGCTCGTCACACGGTTGATTAACAACATCATGCTCGACGGCAAAAAGGGCGTCGCCCAAAAGATCGTATACGAAGCATTCGATATCATCCGTGAAAAAACCGGCAAGGAACCCTTGGAGGTTTTTGAAACCGCCATGGAAAAAGTCATGCCAATGCTGGAAGTCAAGGCGCGGCGTGTGGGCGGTTCCACATACCAAGTACCTATCGACGTGCGCCCGGAACGCCGCCAGACCCTGGGTCTGCGCTGGCTGACAGCCTATAGCCGCGCACGCAACGAGCGTACCATGAAGGAACGCCTTGCAAATGAAATTCTGGATGCGGTCAACGAAACCGGTTCCGCATACAAAAAGCGCGAAGATACGCACCGTATGGCGGAAGCGAACCGCGCGTTCGCACATTTCCGCTGGTAATGGTTCCAAGACGCAAAAGGCAGTACAGAATTATTGTAAAACAAGGCGTCCATAAATGCATTATACGCAGGCAAACTGCTGACAATAATGAGTATTGCGTGTTTGTACCCAACGCTTTTTGAAAAAAGGTTTGGTGCAAAATTTGTAAATTGCGAATTGTGAATTGTAAATTTAGGAGAATTAGAAATGCCCAGAGACGTATCCCTGGACAAAACACGTAACATTGGTATCATGGCGCACATTGACGCCGGCAAAACCACCACCACCGAGCGCATTTTATTCTACACGGGTAAAACGCATAAAATCGGCGAGGTGCACGACGGCGCGGCAACCATGGACTGGATGGAGCAGGAGCAGGAGCGCGGCATTACCATCACGTCCGCCGCAACAACATGCTTCTGGAAAGATCACCGTATCAATATCATTGACACGCCGGGTCACGTTGACTTTACCGTTGAGGTGGAGCGTTCGCTGCGCGTGCTTGACGGCTCCGTAACGGTGCTTTGCGCCAAAGGCGGCGTTGAGCCACAAAGCGAAACCGTTTGGCGTCAGGCCGATAAATACGGCGTGCCGCGCATGGCGTATGTCAACAAAATGGATATCATGGGCGCGGATTTCTACAACGTTGTTTCCATGATGCGTGAGCGCCTGAAGTGCAACGCTGTGCCCATTCAGTTGCCCATTGGCGCTGAGGCGGACTTCCGCGGAATCATTGATCTTGTTACGATGACGGCGCATGTCTATTACGATGATAAAGGCGTTGACGTGCACGAAGAAGGAATTCCTGCTGAGTTTCAGGAGCAGGCTGACACCTACCGCATGGAATTGCTTGAGGCAGTCGCGGAGCAGGACGAAGATCTGCTTGATAAGTACCTTGGCGGCGAAGAACTGACCGTAGCCGAAATTAAGCGCGCAATCCGTATGGCAACGCTTGCCAACAAAATGGTGCCCGTCACCTGCGGCACAAGCTACCGCAATAAGGGCGTGCAAACGCTGCTTGACGCAGTTGTGGACTTTATGCCCGCACCGACCGACGTGCCCGACATCACCGGCATCAACCCCAAGACCGACGAGGACGAGGTGCGCAAATCTTCCGACAGCGAGCCGTTTAGCGCGCTTGCGTTCAAGATTGCCACCGACCCATTTGTGGGTAAGCTCTGCTTCTTCCGCGTCTATTCCGGCTCTGTTAACACCGGCAGCACGATTTATAACTCCACCAAGGACCAGCGTGAGCGCATGGGCAGAATCCTGCAAATGCACTCCAATCACAGGCAGGATATCGAGTGCGTTTACGCGGGTGACATTGCCGCGTGTGTGGGCGTGAAGAACACCACCACCGGCGACACACTCTGCGACGAGCGCCACCCTGTTATCCTGGAGTCGATGGAGTTCCCCGAGCCGGTTATCCGCGTGGCGATTGAGCCGAAGACCAAGGCAGGGCAGGAAAAGATGGGCATTGCTCTGCAAAAGCTTGCGGAGGAAGATCCAACCTTTAAGTGCTACACCGATGAGGAAACCGGGCAGACAATCATTGCCGGCATGGGCGAGTTGCACCTGGAGATTATTGTTGACCGTATGCTCCGTGAATTCAAGGTGGAGGCGAACGTCGGCAAACCGCAGGTTGCTTACCGCGAAACCATCACCCATGAAGCGAAGAGCGACACCAAATATGCCCGTCAGTCCGGCGGACGCGGACAGTATGGTCACGTTGTCATCAATATTGAGCCAAACCCCGGTAAGGGCTTCGAATTTCTCAATGAGATCACCGGTGGTGTAATTCCCAAGGAATATATTGGCCCTGTTGAGCAAGGCGTCAAAGGCGCAATGCTCACCGGCGTGCTTGCCGGCTTTAACGTTGTGGACGTTAAAGTGCACCTGACCTTCGGTTCCTACCACGAGGTCGACTCCTCAGAAATGGCGTTTAAAATTGCCGGATCAATGGCATTCAAGGATGCCATGCGCAAGGCGGGTCCTGTGCTCATGGAGCCTATCATGAAGGTTGCGGTTACCGTGCCGGATGAGTACATGGGCGACGTCATTGGCGACATTAACAGCCGCCGCGGCGTTATCCAGGGCACCGAAATGCGCACCGGCGCCGTACAAATTAACGCGCATGTGCCGCTCTCGAATATGTTCGGCTACTCCACCAGTCTGCGCTCAAAAACGCAGGGACGCGGTCAATATGTCATGGAGCCAAGCCACTACGAGGAAATCCCAAAATCTATTGCGGAAACCATTATCAAAGAGAAATAAGCGCAAAATCGCAAATAACTCTTGATTTTTTCCGTAACATTTGCTACAATAGCAAACAATCCAAATAATAAAACTTCTAACAGGAGGAAAAACACAATGGCAAAGGAAAAGTTTAATCGTTCCAAGCCCCACGTAAACATCGGCACGATTGGTCACGTTGACCACGGCAAAACAACCCTCACCGCAGCGATTACCAAAACGCTGGCAATGAAGGGCCATGCGGATTTTGTTGATTATGCAAACATCGACAAAGCCCCCGAAGAGCGTGAGCGCGGCATTACCATCAACACCGCCCACGTTGAGTACGAAACCGACGCGCGTCACTATGCGCACGTTGACTGCCCGGGACACGCCGACTATATCAAAAACATGATTACTGGCGCGGCACAAATGGACGGCGCAATTCTGGTTATTGCCGCCACCGACGGCCCGATGGCGCAGACCAAGGAGCACCTCCTGCTTGCCCGTCAGGTGGGCGTGCCCTATATTATCGTCTACATGAACAAGGTGGACCAGGTGGACGACGATGAACTGCTTGACCTCGTCGAGATGGAAATCCGCGAAACCCTCAACGAGTATGAATTCCCCGGCGACGACACACCAATTATCCGCGGTTCTGCCCTTCAGGCCCTTGAGTATAATGGCACAGATACAGAAGCTCCTGAGCTTGCATCTATCAACGAGCTTATGGCAGCTGTTGACAGCTATATTCCGACCCCGGAGCGCAAGGCGGATCTGCCCTTCCTCATGCCCGTTGAGGACGTGTTTACCATCACCGGGCGCGGCACGGTTGCTACCGGCCGTGTGGAACGCGGTCAGCTCAAAATCGGTGAGGAAGTCGAAATTGTTGGTCTTGCTGAAGATAAGCGCAAGGTTGTTGTCACCGGCATTGAGATGTTCCACAAGGAACTTGATTACGCCGAAGCGGGTGACAACGCAGGCGTTCTGCTCCGCGGCGTGCAGCGTACGGATATTCAGCGCGGCCAGGTTCTGGCTAAGCCGAATTCCATTCAGCCGCACACCAAATTCCGCGGTCAGGTCTACGTTCTGACGAAGGATGAAGGCGGACGTCATAAGCCTTTCTTCTCTAACTACCGTCCGCAGTTCTA
>JAIRYC010000039.1 GCA_031267965.1 Oscillospiraceae bacterium
TTTTGCCTGAGTTCACGCGTTTCATGAGAACTCCCTTTTACTTGATATTATTCTAACAGAAATTGGCGTTTCTGTCAAGAATCGCGCCGTTTCGGGGAGGGGATTTTCGCACAAGGTACACGTTTTGAGAAAGGTACAAGCTCATTATCTACCTATACCAAATGCTTGCAAATTTGCGCCAAGTGTGATATACTAGCCATAAATTTGGGGATTTCAGTCGATTTTTACGCCTAAAAAAGCGCTCTCAAAACGTGTACCTTTTGAGAGCGTTTCAGTGTCCGCGCTTATGCGTTATGAAGCGGTATTCAGCAAGCCTCCGGTAGAACGTCGCCTCGCACATGCCGCCGCACCGCGCGGGTCATAGGCGAAAATACTCTTGCCGGACGCGCTGGCTTCTTTGACTTTGGTCGAGTAGGGTGAGGGATGCGGGAAGATTTTCACCCCGCCGCCATACGCCTGTTTGATGATTTCCAGCGTGTTCCTCGCCAGATTCGTCCGCATATTGGCGAGGGTAATCAGCACGCCCTCGACCTTCAAGGCAGGGTTAAGCTGCTTTTTCACCAGCGCCACGGTGTCGAACAGCTGCGTCATGCCGACGACGCTGAGATACTCCGGTTGGACGGGCACAATCACACGGTCGGCGGCGGCCAGAGCGTTGATGGTCGTCATGCATAATCACACGGAAATTAACTATCTATGTGATAGAGGATATATATATATTTTACGGCATGAACAAGGGCGGCAACATTCAATGTTTCCGCCCTTGTTCATTTGGTTTCGCTCATAAACGAACCACTATCCCGAACACTTCGCCCAAGACAAAAAAGTTCGTTTTACAACCAATTGGCGGAGAGGGTGGGAAACAAGCCGTAAGCCCTTGTGTTTTAGCCATTTTCAGCCCACACAGTTTGAATTTTGATGTTTATTTGATGTTGAAAGTTATTAAACGCTCCTCAACGAAAGGGTACGGAAAAGTGACGGCGGTTGAACGGTCTACGGAAAAAATATGCTTTCCACTACTTTCTATTGAAACTGGGCTTTATCGGGGACGAGTTTAAGGCGGCGCAGAAGATTTTGCTTGCACGGCTTGATGGAAATTCAACGTGGAGCAACAAATCAACACATATATAATTTTTTTGTTGCAAGTAAAACATTATGCTTGCTTTTAAGTGCGAGATGTGCTATACTAAACAAGTAATCCAGAGGGAGGTGTCGTATGGCAATTAGTTATAATAAGTTGTGGAAGTTGCTAATCGACCACAAGATAAAAAAGAAGGATTTGCAACAGATGGCTGGTATAAGTGCGAGTTTGATAACAAAACTTGGGCGGGAAGAACCAGTTACAACAACTGTGTTGATGCGAATATGTGCTGCTCTAAAATGTGATATTGGGGACATTATGGAGGTTATTCAAGATAGCCCCTTTTTAAACGTTGTTAATCATAAAGAAAGCGGAGGGAAAGTTTAATGCGATTTATCGGCTGTAAAAATCTCTTGCTCAACGACATTGAATGCTTGATTAATCGCCATGCTCCGAAGGCCGAGTCTTTTTGCGACATATTTAGTGGCACCGCAACAGTGGCGCGTTACTTCAAGCAAAAGTATACAGTCATTTCAAACGACCTCTTATACTTTTCCTATTGTTTGCAACGAGGCACAATTGAAAACGATAGTATTTCAAGCTTCTCGGTTCTCCACAACGTGCTGGGAATATCAAATCCGATTGAATATTTTTCCAACATTACGGTCGTTGAAGTCGAAACATTGTTGCGTGACCGTCGATTTTTTCAAAACAACTTCGCTCCATTCGGCGGGCGGATGTATATCACTGATGTAAATGCACTCCGCTTCGACTTTGCACGCAACACAATTGAGGATTGGAGAGCGGGCAGCCTGCTGAACGATGACGAGTATTTCTACCTTGTAGCATGTGTTGTCGAGGGCTTACCGTTTGTTTCCAACATTCGCGGAACCTACGGCGCTTTCGCCAAAGCGTGGGATAAGCGAGCATTTAAGGTTTACGAGCCGCTAAGATTAGAGGTTACGCATAATGGCAAAAAGAACCGATGTTATAATGAGGACGGCGTGGAACTGCTGAAACGAATTAGCGGTGACATTCTCTACATTGACCCACCATATAACGCACGACAATATTTGCCGAACTATCATGTTCTCGAAACGGCTGCTCGGTATGATTTCCCAAATCTTCACGGCATGACGGGTTTGCGCGATGACAGCGGGCAAAAATCCGACTTTTGCTCCAAAGCAAAGGTTGAATTTGCGTTTGAGCAATTGCTCAAAAACGCACAGTATAAGCATATAATATTCAGCTACAACACAGATGGGCTTATGTCAGTCGAACGTATTGCAGAAATCATGAAGACTTATGGTATACCTGAAAACTACGAGATGACGGAGATACCATATCGTCGCTTTAAGAGTCGCAGCGAAATCGAACTTGGCGGTTTGCGTGAATTACTATTTTATATCGAGAAAAGGGTGTAACTATGACAAGAACAGGTTTTATCAAATCGCCACTTAATTACACTGGCGGCAAATATAAACTTTTGCCGGATATTTTTCCAGCTTTCATACCAAACGCTCGGCGGTTCGTTGACCTTTTTGCGGGTGGTTTCAATGTGGGGATTAACGCTGATGCTGAGGAAATTTTCTGCAACGACCAGATTACATATCTGATTGGGTTATTTCGATATTTCCGCAAAACAAGCCTTGATGAGATAATGGGTACGATTTATAGTCGTATTTCCGAATTCCGACTATCCGACACCAATGAGGAAGGCTACAAGCAGTTGCGTATTGCATATAATCAATCGCCAAAACCGCTCGACCTTTTCGTTTTAACTTGCTACTCCTTCAACCACCAAATTCGCTTTAATTCAAAGCACCAGTTTAACACGCCCTTCGGCAAGGAGCGAAGCGCATATAATGACAGTATTGAACGAAATGTTTATCTGTTTTGCTCTATGCTAAAAGAAAAAAACGTGTTTTTTTCCACGTCTGACTTTTCCGATTTTGACTTTTCCGATTTTGATAACCGAGATTTTGTATATTGTGACCCGCCATACCTAATTTCCACAGGTTCTTATAATGATGGTAAGCGTGGATTCAAGGACTGGACGGAACGTGAGGAACGTGTGTTGCTTGATTTGCTTGACCGCTTAGACAAGAAAGGTATTCGCTTTGCCCTGTCAAATGTATTTTACCACAAAGGCAATGCCAACGACCTACTGATAAATTGGAGTGAGCGGTATAGGGTTATGTTCTTAGACAAAAGCTACTCAAATTGCAGTTATCACTTCAAAGACAGGGATAGCAAAACAGTAGAGGTTCTTATCACCAATTACGAGGGAGGCACAAAAGCATGTCAGCAGATGTCACTGTTTTAGACTCAACATATAGCGGAGTACCGTTTGTCGAAGTCTACCCGAATTTTCCGCTTGAAACCTTGCCGGATTGGTTAAGTGTAAATATCGGTGTTGCATTGGTTTATGGTGCTGACAACAAATGTGTGGTGTTGCCTGACGGAAGAAAATATCACCTTGATAATCGTTTGAACGAAAAAACCGGTCGAGATTGGACATTGTTTATAAACTCCGTCTTTAACACACGCTATCCGACAAACGGCACAGAAAGCTACGCACACAGTATTCGCCGTGTTCACCCGTCACCCAAACCACCGCAGTTAATGCGCGACCTAATTGAGTTTTTCACAAAGAAAGAGGGACTTGTATTTGATTGTTTCGCGGGCGTTGGCGGTACATTGCTCGGCGCGGCGTTATGCGGACGCAAGGCAGTAGGCATTGAATTAAACAAAAAATATATCGCCGCATATGAACAAGCAGCAATTGCACTGAATTTGGAGCGGTTTCCCATTATCTGCGGCGATTCAGTTTCACTTCTCGCTGACAACGTAGCAATGCAAAATCTGCTCGGCGGTAAGGAAATAAGCTTAATGCTGATTGACCCGCCATACAGCAATATGATGAACAAGCCTAAAACGGGTGGCGATGCTATCGCCATTGGTAATGATGCGCCGACCCCTTTTACCACCGATAACCGCGACCTTGGCAATATGCCGCGAGTTCAGTTCCTCGATGCATTAAAAGAAACGGTCAATCTTGCCTTGCGGTACATCAAGTTTCGAGGTTATGTCATCGTCTTTATCAAGGACATTCAGCCAAGCAAAAAAGAGATTAATTTTCTACACGCCGAGGTGGTCAATAAAATCAATGAAATATCGAATGTCTACTATAAAGGTATGAAAATTTGGGCAGACAACTCAGCAAAAATGTATCCGTATGGATACCCGTTTAGCTTTGTTGCCAACCAAATCCATCAGTACATTCTTGTGTTCCGCAAGGAAAAATAATCTGCGCTTTCATAAGACGTGAAAATACCTCTTTCACACAAGCGGGAGCATTTTCATTTATGAAAATTTCGCCGTTGTCGTTAAGATACAGTAATACAGCATTGTGCGGTATACGAGATAACTTACCGCCAAAAATGCTAACCCAACGCTCAACTTTTGAGTTTGAATAGTAGACATTTATATATTCTTTCTCAATGCTGTCATAGGCTTGAATTTCTTCAATACCTGCATTTAGCGTGTCTAGTCGCTTACCCTCAACCAAAACAATAATGTCCGATTTATCATCATATAGAATTACATCGGGCAAATAGAGGTTATCAACACCGCCGCTGTCCTTTTTTGGCAAAGCAATTAGTCGGCCACTCTTCGTCCTGAAGTAACTGCGTTCGCACCCCGCATGGTTATGATAAACGCCATGAACGCCATAATATTCACAGGCAACGTGGAGCAAAATGGAGGCGACTTTCTCTGAAATTTTCTCATAATGCCAGTAACTTTCGGGCATCGTTGCACCTTTTGGCATAGCAATGCCACCGAGTTGCAACCCTAAAAGACCGCAGATATATAAAAATTTATTTTTCTTATTTCTATCAGCATAAGTCTGTGATACTCCATGTTGGGTAATAACAATTGGCTTGTCCCAACCGAGTTGACGAATACACTTTGAAATCATCGACAACGCACCAATATTGGGGTCGTGACCGATATTTCCGGCATCAGCGGGCTTCGCCAAACGCCCTGATATTTCGATACGGTCGTTGTAGCGAGTAATGTCAATCGGCACATTTCCCTTTGGTGGTCTACGCATACCACCCTTGAAAGTAATCAGTTCATCAAGAGAATTAAACGGCCTAAACCATTTACCTATATCTTTACCGACAATATCAACGCCGAGCGTGAGCAGAATATCCGTACCGAAAATACTCGTGTCGCTTGGTTTCTTATTTTCTCTGGCTTCAAGCTCATCATTATAAAGCATATATGTTTTTACAGAACGAGAAAAAGAGTCGATGAATACAAATTTCGAGCCGCGTTGATAGACGCCTGTGTTGCGAGACTCATCATCACTTGTTTTCGTTTCTTCTATAGCCATCAGCAAGTTATCAGATGAACCATTTGAGGGCGGGTTATCTTGGCGAAACACAAGGAAGTCAAGAAAATTGGAACTGCCGCTGACGGTCATTATGTAAATAAATTGAATGCCATCGACTTCTGCACCCTCTGCGGTATAACAAAATGAGAAAACGCCCTTATCAACAATCAGTGGTTTGATGCGTACACCGCTATTAGCTATAGCCAAAGAGCCACCGAAATCTCGACAGTATAGGTTGAGTATCTGTGCAATGGTTGATGACTTAGGCTTTTCCTCGGTTAAAATCCATAGATTGGTCATTATAGCTGCACCTCCATCTTGTTGTAGTTTCTTTGCTTATCTCCATAATATCCCCAAAGTCGCAGTCGAGGACACGACATATCTTTACAAGGATACCGGTCTGAACATTCTCCCCGCGCGTAATCTTCGCCATTGAGGTGGCGCTGATATGAGCCGCGGTCATCAAATCCTTTTTCTTCATATCCTTGTCAATCAGTATCTTCCACAGCTTCTTGTAGCTGACATCGCCTTTTTCCATACAGTCGCCTCCAAACTTCTATAAGATATTCTATCACGTTTGCAAGAAAAACACAATAGCAAAGTGCGTGTTTTCGGAAAAATATTATCCTGCTGTCTGACAGACCGGGGGCGGGTTCACATCTCCACAGCTTTTGATTACCTCAGCGCGCTTGGCCTTTCGTGTGTATTTTCCCCTAATTCAAAAATCTTTGGCGGGCGTTTTAAGGCGCGTTACAGGCGCGTGTGCGATGGAACGGTATGTTATCCCTCCCTACACCCCGATAAATCAAAAGAAAATCATAGAAAATCAAAGAACGAGCTTCGTGTGCTGAAATATTATCATAACAAGAAACACGCTGCCAAAAGGGGCGGCTACCGGGCAAATACCCAATAGCCGCCGTGGGTGAAATGTTATTCTGCCGTGTCCTCCAAAAGCAGTGCCTTGACTGCATCACGCTTTATCAACTTTCCGTCAATAAATTCCATGCCGATGAACCCGGTAATTCCATGTTCTGCGTACAGTTCTCGGAGCGGTGAAAGCGATACGCCGCCGCGCTCAATGAACCAGTAATAATCGAAATTACCGAAAAGTATGGGCTTGTTGCCCGCCGTAGCAGAGGGCATATAGGGGCTTGTGTACACGGGCTTGCCGAGGAGTGTGTCGTTGGCAGCGTTCCAAAGATAGGCGCCGCCGCTGTCTTTGAGGGAGCGCAGACGGAGTGCCGTTTCATCCGACATCAGCCATACGGCGTTTCTGCAGCATTCAGCGGCGAGGGAAAAATATAACGCGTTTACATTGTCAAGGGTGATTCCCGCCGTGGCGGTCGCTCCGATTTCCGCGCCCTGCACGTCGTGCGGCAGACCAAACGGCTCATCTGTGCCGCTGCCGTTAATGCAGACATTTTCCTCCACCTTGCCGAATTCAATGCCAAAATCAGCGGCAAGTGCGTCCGCAATATCGAAGCCCGCATCTGCCAATAGCTCATCGCTCATTTTTGCGATTTTACCGATTTTGTACGCCTGAACAGGCCATACGGCAGTGTTTTCAGGATAATCGGGAATGGCATCATTTTCTTCGACAATAGCAGCCGCGCCGGACGGCAAAACTGCTTTTACACGGCAGGCGGTGCTGTCGGTGGATATGTTGCGTGCTATTTTCCGGAAAATGTTTTGCTCTGCCTGATATTTGCGGAACGTGTCCACGTTTTCCATCGGCAAAAATTGAGAGCCGTTGTGTCCTCGTCTGCCGCCGTTTAAGTCGGTGGCATCAAAGGGGCGGTGTTTCATGAGATTCCAAAATGCGTCGTGGTAACGCGGTGCTGTTGCGAGTGTTTTCATAAGGGTAGTCCTCCTAAAATTTATTGTTTGTTTTGGCTCGTTCGAGCCGTTCTTCTAAGTTCAACAAATGCCACTCCACAGAGGACATTCCGCTTTCCTTGAAAAAACGGAAGCTTGTGTGCTTTGTTAAATTAGCGGTGCTGTAGTATTCATCGTGGATTTCCTGCAACCGTTGGTCGCGGTGCAGTTTGCGGATTGCGTGCTGATATGCGTTGCGTGCCTGTGTTGTGGAAACGCCTGATTCCCTGCCGATTTCAGCAAATGTTTTCTCCTGCCAAAACTTGCACCGTATTGCCGCCGCTTGCTTTGGCGGGAGCGTTGCCACCTGTGCCCATACGCTGTCGGCTATATCGGTGCCGTCAATTTCTGCAAAGGCATCTTCCGCTGCCGGGTCCGCTATGGTGTCGGCAATACTGACATCACCCTCTGCGCCCGAGAGTGGCGCATCTATATCTAACGGTTCGCGCCTTGTTGTCCGCAGACCGAGCAGCTCAAAGATGCGGCGTTTGACATGGAGCCGGACAAAAGATGCAAACTTTAATTCCCGGTTCGGCCTGCTGTTGTAATCCTTCACCGTGTCAAGGAAGGCAAACCAGCAGATTTGCCGACAGTCTTCAAGTGCCACGCCGTGAGAATCCGCATAATTGCGGTAGCGGTGATACAACTTGTCGGAAAATAGATAGAACAGCCTGTCTACCTGTGCCCAAAGCGACTGAACGGCACTTGTATCGCCGTTTGCGATTTTTTGCAACAATTCCTCATTTGTCATTGCCGATTTACCTCCTTTCTTTGGTGTCGGTTTAATAGAATTTGCGGTCGTGGCAGTAATCGTCCAATTCTTCTCGGGTAAAGAAGTAGTGGCCGCCGCCATGGTACTGAACGCACCACGGTTTATATGCATCGGCGCGATGGTCGTGCATAATGGTTGCCGCAAACTCCTTGTCCTGCGGGATAATGTCAACAACATCAAAATGCTCGTAGTCGAGCCTGTATCCGTCCAGATACCGTGCGTATTGTTGCAATTCCGTTTTTAATTGCGGTTTGATAAACATTTGCTCACCTCCTTTCTCGTGCTGAATTGTGCTTTGGGCGTGGCTTCCTTTAGAGCCAGCCGCGCTGCTTGCAGTAATTGCGTGCTTCGCCAAACGTTTTGAAACAGACGGAGCTAAAGCGACTGACAACCTGAAACAAATAGGGATTGTCACAGGTCTGCGCTGCATGGATAGCCGCTTTAACATTGCGTCCGCTTCGGGGCAGTTCCATTACAACGGTATACTTGCTGCTTTCCGAGAACCGACTGATGTCGCTGAATACGTCATGCATGATTTTCACCTCCTCTCTGTAGTAATTGTGGCGCACTTGGTTTCAACGGTTTATTTGGCACTCTTGACTTTACGACGGTCGCGGCAAAATCTCGGAAACAGTGATAAACACGGGCTTTTTTGATATTTCCATTTTCAAGAATGCCAACCTTACTCTAAAAGCCTTTTTTAGGCATTCTTCCTCTCTTGCGGTGTATCCGTCAAACATAAAGGGACATAGCAACGCGGCGCGAGCTGTGGTAAAATGTAGTCAACCGAGGGAAGATGAGGTTGACGAAAATGAGCGGAGAACTTGGACGAGCGGCGCAATTTCTGATAGAATTTCTGAGCGGCGGAGAAAGAGCGTCGGCGGAAGTATGTCTTGAAGCGCAAAAACGAGAGATATCGTATAAAACGCTGACAAGAGCAAGACGAGCAATAGGAGCACAGACGCGAAAAAAGGGCGGGAAGTGGTACGTGTCTGTGCCGGAGGGCATATCAGAAACGGCAGTTATTAACGAAATGGTATTACGCCAAGAGCGGAAAGTATGGACAATGCCGTACAGAGATGAGGCAATATCATCGGATTGGGTGTCCGTAGTAACAGACGGGAGCGAGGCGGTGTCGAGCAGGCGCGGTTCCGGTCTTCGCATAAAGTGCGGAGCGTTAGAAATCGAGGCGGATGCGGAGTATCCGGCGGAGAAGCTTGTTGCGCTATTGCGGGAGATTGGCGGTGAGGTATGCTGAACTTTAGCGGTAAGCAAATTTATCTGGCGTGCGGTGCGACGAGCATGCAGAGCGGAATCGACGCGCTGGCATCGGTCGTGCAGAGCAGCTTTAGGCTGACGCCTACGTCCGATGCAATTTTTGTTTTCTGTAACGCGAACCGCGACAGAATCAAGATTCTCGAATGGGACGGAGACGGATTCTGGCTGCACTACAAACGGTTGGAGCGCGGTAGATTTCCGTGGCCTGCCAAGAGCGGAGAGGAAAAAACGATGACGCTGAGCCAGTGCGAATTGGAGTATCTACTCGGCGGTTCTAAGCTGAAACAGCGGTTTGACCGGATAGATTTTTCAGGTCGTCTGGCGGCGTAGAAATTATAGTCGAAAAAGCTAAAAGCGTAGGTAGATTCGCGTTACGATACGCACAAAATCCAAGAGCCTTAAGGGCGCGCGGATTTTGTCCCTCACTTGTCTCAGCCGACACGGCTGTGTAAAAAATATTGTGACGAATGCCCGAATTTGCTTGCATTTTCGGGCATTATGGTGTATAATTGAGGTATGGAAAACAAGAAAACAATCGCCGAATTAGAGGCGGAAATCGCTCAACTGAAAATCAAAATAGCGAAGCTGGAAACGCTCAATAACTGGTACCTGGAGCAATACCGGTTGGCGTAGCATCGCCGGTTCGGTTCATCCAGCGAACGTACGGAATTGCCCGAACAGCTTGGCTTGTTCAACGAACCCGAGGTTAGTTCACAGTCTAACGCTCCGGAACCGAAACTCGAACAGGTTATCGCGCACACCCGCAAGAAACGTAACGGCAGGCGTGATGAATTCTATGAGGGCATTCCGACAGAACGCATCGTTCATGAACTGCCGGAGTCAGGGCGTATCTGCCCGGAGTGCGGCGGCGCGTTGCACGCCTGCGGACACGAGGTTCTGCGGCGCGAGTTGGAGATTATCCCGGCTCAGGTCCGAACTGTGGAACACGTTCAGACCGTCTACTCCTGCCGGAACTGCGAAACTACAGCGGACGACAAGGCAGTTCCGATGGTGAAATCGGCAGTTCCCGCGCCCGTGATTCCGGGCAGCGGAGTCGCAAGTCCGAGTTTGCTGTCCTTCCTCCTGTGCAACAAATATGTACTCGCGCTGCCGCTGTACCGACAGGAGCAGGAATTGCGGCGGCTCGGCATAAACATCTCGCGTCAGACGATGGCAAACTGGGTGATTTACAGTTCGGAACACTGGCTGACATTGATTTACGAACTTCTGCACGCTGAACTGCTGAAAAACGACATACTCCACGCAGACGAAACTACGGTTCAGGTCATCAATGAGAAGAACCGGAAACCGTCGCAGAAGTCATATATGTGGCTGTACCAGACCGGGAAATATGCCGAACGGCAGGTCGCGCTGTTTGAGTACAGGCAGACCCGCGAATCGGAGCATCCGCTGACGTTTCTGTCTGATTTCAGCGGCTTTCTGCACGTTGACGCATATTCCGGCTACAAAAAGTTGGAGGAGCGAGGCGTGACTATCGTTGAGTGTTGGGCTCACGCCCGGCGTAAATTCGACGAGACTTTGAAAGCTCTGAAAAAAGAGGATAAGCCGAACTCTGAGGCGAACACAGGACTTGAATATTGCAATAAATTGTTCGCACTTGAACGCAAATACGACGAAGCGAAGTTAACCCCGGATGAGCGCCGGGAGCGCCGCGGCATCGAAGCCGCGCCTGTCGCCGCAGACTTCTTCGCGTGGGCGGAATCGGTTACGGCTCGCTGTCTGCCAAAAAGCAAACTCGCCGTGGCTGTGAATTATGCGCTGAATCAGCGGCAATGGCTGATGAATTTTATGCTCGACGGCAGACTCGAAATCTCGAATAACCGCGCCGAAACCAGTATCCGTCCGTTCACTGTCGGACGCAAGAACTGGCTGTTCTCCGTCTCCCCCAAAGGCGCGTCCGCGAGTTCCGTCGTCTATTCCATCGTTGAAACTGCACTGGCTAACGGTCTCGTACCGTTTATGTATCTAAACCACCTTTTCCAGACTCTGCCGAATATCTCCACCAGCCAACTCGGGGATTGTCTGCCGTGGAACCCGCTCGTTCAGCAGATTTGCAAAATCCCGGCGCCAGACTCTACTTCTGCATCCGCCCAAGTTTGACGGTTACCTTGCGGTCAAGAATGCCATAATTCCACCATTAGCAGTCAGTGACCTCCTTGATTTTTCTCCTGCATATCCCAGTACCATTCTGTGCCCTCCTTAAATGTTCTTACGCCGACCGCCGGTTTTGCCCGCTTAATTGTTCGCTCGGAAATTCCCTCCTGCTCGGCAAGGCTGAATATTTCAGATGCCTTTACTTTGCCGAAAGCCAGCGTTTCACGGATAAAATTTTCCGCTTCATCTCGCTGAGTTGGCGGCCGCCCGCGGCTGTGTTTATCATCATCGCCGCGAATCAGGTCACGGGCGGTGACTTCACGGCTCACACCGCGCCACTCGAATCCGCGCTCCTGCGACAGCGAATACTGCAATGCCGGAGGAACATAAGGGAGCAGATTGTTTTTGCTGGACACGGCGGCTCGGAGGGTATCGTCCTCGCCCTTAACCTTGCCGACCGTCCAAACAGAGCGAAACAGGCCGTTTATGGCGGTAGAACCCAAGCCCCAGAGGACGCTTGCACCACCGTTGCCGCTTGCGGCGTTCTTGCTGATATACTGTACGATAACGACGGCGGTGTTGTACTTTTCCGCAAGCAGTTTTAACTGCGCCATCGCTGCGTTGGTTTCGTTGGCGCGGTGCAGGTCAACCTTGCCGCCTATAAAGTGCTGGAGGGTATCGAATATTGCCAAGTCCGGTCTGCATTCTTCAAACACGGCGGAAAGGCGCGGGTCGTCAAATGTAATCCCCGCCGCCGCAACCGGGTCCAAGAACGAAATCCGCTCCGCGCCTGCGGTGGTCAGCCCGAGTTTTTCGAGCCGAGGCTTTATGCCGAATTCAAGGGCGTCGTCAAAGTTGGCGATAAGCACTCTGCCCGGCGTGAGCGTCATCATAGTGCCGTCAGCTTTCGGAAACTCGCCGCCGTTTGCCTTAGCTACGGCAAGCGTGCAGGTCAAAAACGATTTGCCGCTGTCGGGAAGCCCCTGCAAGCCGGTAACAGCTCCTTCGATAAGAAAGCCCTCAATTTCCCACGGCACTTCGCGGGACTGAACCTCGACGGCTGGCTTTATCAGGCTTGCGGGATGACGCGGATTTGATTCACTGCCGCTTTCGGCGAAATCATCCGCGGCGGCGCTTTTGCAATAATCAGGCGTATATGTGGTTTTGCTGTTGGCAATCGCGGTGCAGAGCGTCCTGCGCCGGTAGTCCTCCCGCTCCGTCCACTTGCCACGTTCCCCAAGAGCCGACTGCGAAAACAATCGCTCCATTTGTTCATATTCACGGCCGCAGTAAAAAGCCAGCTGCCCGGCAAGCGCCATATCTGCTTCCGACGCGGAGTCATGCCCTGAAATGTCGCCGCTCCACAATTTGGCGAATGCCGCGCCGTTTCTGCCGTTCATCGCCTTGCGGATAACCTCGGCGTCGGTCAGGTATGAACAGGCTTCCGCGTCGGAAACATCAAGCGGTGTGGGACGGAGCATATACTTATCAAGCACAGCCTGTAACTGCACACCGCGCTCCTCGATGCCGCTTGCGTGAATTACATTGCCGGTGACGGTCAGAAACTTGCTTGTGAACCCGGCAATATAGATTTCAAGCCCGATGTTCCGGTTGTTGATGTAGTAGAGAACCTTATCAAAGACGAAGCCCTCAGCCTTTACAATGATGCGTACACCCGTGCCTGACGGGCTGATTTCGGTATAGGCGTCCATAATCTCAATGATGTCCATCGCCATGTCCGATGTTGGCACACCATTCTCGGCACAGTCGTCAATGTCTATAACAGCCAGTTCTCCGAATACGCCTATGCCCAAACCGTCATAGCCGTCAACCGCCGCAAGCGCGGTCCGGAAGCCGGTGAACGTGGCGGGATTTGTGCTGTCGCCCCTGCCGCCCGTCAGGACGTTATACGGTACCTTCTTCGGTTTGCCGCCATTGGGATTTTCCTCGTACTGCCAGCAGTTGAATTTGCCGCTCTCTCGAAGTTTCTGCGGCAGATTTTCATATTGACGCACACGCTCACCTCCTTCCGTTCGTCAGCCGCAGTCGGCTCAAACCTCGTGTTCGCCGTCATTGTCAACGTGGTTCGCCTCGGCGCAGTATTCGCAGATAAAGCCGTAATAGACATGGCCGCTTGCGGCGCAGTCAATCATCGTCTTAATCAGCTGTGCCAAGTCCGCTTTGATAGGTTTTCCGCAGTCGCGGCACTCAACGGTAAGTTTCATGAGTATCCCTCCTCTCCTTGAGATTTTCCTCCGCCAGCCGCCCGCTGTACTCAACCACCGTGTGATAGTCCAGCAGACACTTGGAGTTGATATACAGCGCAGGAAGTCTGCCTTGCTTCGTCAGCAGGCGAAGCGAATGCTCGGTCAAAAGCCCTGTTCGGGCGATTTCTCTGATTGTCATCATTTTGGGGATAATGGGTACAGCATCCATATAAAAAGCCTCCTTCCGTTGTAAATCAGGACACATCGGTTTGACATTGCTTGTCGCCGATTGACTGTGATTTACTCCGTAGGAGGCTTGTTTTCGATAATTGACTCTGATTGGCTTAATTTAGAACTATTTCGCTTGACGTTCCAAATACCACTTGACTTTTGAGTGAAACCGAGTATAATGGTATTTAGAACGTTTAGAGTATCGTTCTGTTTAATAGTATAGCAGAACGCACATTCATTGTCAAGGGGATTGCGAACGATATAAAAAGTGTTCTGAATTAGAAACTCGAAAGGGAGGGCTGAGAAAATGTCCTATTACAGCGACAGTCAAAAAGACAGCTTGCGCGCCGTCGGGAACAGAATAAGGGAACTGCGGGAAGCGAAAGGCGTGACGCAAGACGATATGGCGTCGTTCCTCGGCACGACACGCACGACCGTGGCGAAATGGGAGAACGGGGCGCAGAACTTCAAAAGTGAAACCATTGACCGAATGGCGCGGTATTTTGACTGTTCCATCGACTTCCTCCTGCGCGGCTCCTCTGCGGAAACCTATGACATTTACCGTATGACGGGGCTTGTGGACGCCGCAATCGAAAAGATGAACAAGTACAACAACAGTCCCGAAGCGGACTTTGCCGATGGTGAGCTTGTGTATATCGACCTGATAAACGAACTGCTTTCCGACGATGGCTATTACGCCCTGCTTTGGCAGTTCCTCGACTTCCGAAAAGAATGGCGCAGCATACAGGCTGAATTGAAAGAACAGGAAAAAGCCGCGAAAGCCGCCGAGCCGAGAAGCGCGGAGCGCCGTAAGGTGAACGAGAGTATCCGCGACCTTAATGAATGCGCCGAATTCCTGCGCTGGAAGTACACGCATCGGCTTGACGCATACACGAAGGGGTTACTGGAGGGAGAATAAATGGCGACTATCACAAAGCGCGGGGATTCATTTCTGATAATGGTTTCTATGGGTTATGCGGACGACGGAAGGCAAATCCGCAAAACCACAACGTATAAACCGCCCAAGGGTACAAGCCCCGGCAAGGCGGCGAAACATGCAGGCGCGGCGGCGCACGAGTTTGAGGCACGGGTCAAGGGGTTACCGACCATTGACGAGAACCAAACGCTCAGTTCACTATGCGATTGGTTCTTTGCTGTCATCGCTCCGAACAAAATCCGCGAGAGAACCATCGTCAACTACAAAAGCGTTTTGAATCTACACGTTTTGCCGACGTTGGGGAACATCAAGCTGAAAGACCTGACGGCGGCGCGGTTTGACACATTGTTTGCCGGTCTGTCCAAAGGCGGGTCCGCCAAGGAATCCGTCAAGCTGCGCGAGGCTTCGCCGTTGCCCGAATGGGTCAAAAACAAACTCGTCAAGACCGCCAAGGAAATGGACATAAGCGACCCATCGCTCAAAAAGGCGGTTGATGGTGAAAGCCTAAAGTCGAGTATTGCCGCTAAAATAGCGGCGTACTACAAAAAGCCTATGGCAGAGTTGTTTGAGCCGATACCAACGAACAAGTCACTTTCGGCTACGACCGTCCACTCCGTATATACGGCGCTAAGTTCCATATTCCAATCCGCATACAAAGCGGGCGTAATGAAGGAGAACACGCTTAGGCGGACGACACCGCCGCAGGCGAAGTCCAAGGCAATCGAGGGCGTGTTCCTCGACGAGGAGCAGGCGCGGGAGTTTCTTGCCATACTGGACGAACAGCCGCAATCCACATACCGCGCGGCGTTTATCACGCTTCTTTACATGGGCTTGCGGTCGGGAGAACTTCGGGCATTGCATTGGGATGCGATTGACCTGAATCGCGGACTTCTGTACATCAAGAACGGATTGTATTACAAAGATGGAGCGTTCGTGCTGACGCCGCCGAAAACAGCCTCATCCATACGGGTTCTTAAAATGCCACAGGATGTGGTAGATACGCTGGTTGAATACAAGACATGGCAGGACGAATAAATCGAAAACCTCAAAGCCCTATGGAACGACGACGGCATTGTATTCCCGAACACGACAGGCGGTTACCTTGACGCGCAGAGCTTTAACAAAAAGCTGAAAAAGCTGATTGCCGACTCAGGGCTTCCGAACATACACATCCATTCCCTCAGGCACACTTGCGCCTCGCTTCTGATAAACAACCATACCACCGCCGCCACCGTTGCCGCCCATTTGGGGCATTCCAGCGTCGACACGACGAACAGGGTTTACATCCACAGCTTCCAATCCGCCCAAGCCGCCGCCGCAGAAGGCTTGCAGACCATACTGCGGAAAAGCGCCTCAAGTAGGTGACTGCGCTAAAGTTCAGGATTTATCGCCTTTCCATAGCCACAAATACGAAAATAACGCCGCCTGATAGCCTCGGACGGCGTTCGAGTTTTGTTGTTTTTGGATGTTTAACGGCGTGAAAAACGCCACATAGCATTACGCTATGTGGCGGCTTCTGACCTTGTGTTATGACCGCACGTTTGATATGGTCGTGAACTACGTTGTAGCAAGGTGTATTGCCGTAAAATAAATATATTCGCGTAAAAAAGGTTGGTAATATTGATTTCTTTGTGCCACGCTTATGCTCAACTTAGCTCTCTTTTTAACAATGATACGTCCCTGCCAATATCTTTTGGCTTTATGCTTTCAAGAACCTTTTTCTCGACCTCTGGAGTCCAATAAATCTTTAATTTGCCTCTTGTGCGGGTGATGGCTGTATAGAAAATACTATGGGTGATGAGTTCATCTATTTCGTCCGTAATCACTATTTTGACCGAATCATATTCTAATCCTGATACAGCATACGCGACTTGAAAAGGAACGATATCGTCCTTTGATGAATAACCGCGTGGATTGTCCTCGTCAGCACTTTTACTTTTTGCTACCGTAAAGCGAATTATTGAATTACCGCTCGGCGCATTTGTCATCAGTTGAAAGGATTGCCCAAACGCGTCCATACCCGTTATTACCTTGTCAAGTTCTATATCAAACTGAATGCGCTCTGTGACCGCACCCATATCCAGTATAGATATTGCCGTAATCCGCCCTTTCATATTGTTATGAATTATTGGCGCAAAACGGTCAGATTCGTTGAACAAAATGGGGTCGTTCACTTTGTATTGTTGAATCCCCCACATAACAGAGGGGTTAGGGTTGCTTTCTTGCAAGAACCGATTGATGTTGTTAATACCGTATAAACCATCATAATTTAAGCAGAGGATTATCTCGTCATCCTCAGAAGCCATAAAGATTGAGTCATCCAGATTTGCCGTGTATCTTTGATGGGTCAGGGATTCAAGTACGGCATTGGGTGACTTGTCATCCATTTCGCGCACTCGTTCCCAAAGTTTTAGCAAACCCTTGTCGCTACTACGCCAAGGAGTTGTTAGCTCGCAGATTGAAGCATTAGGGATAAACTTTCGTGCTATATCAAACCAGTTTCCAAACTCAATAGAGTCAATCTGATACGTATCCCCGACCAAAACCAATAGAGTGTTCTCAGTTGACACAAGCAGGTTCTCGTGAAATAGACGGGCAAGAATACCTTTCATATTATTGTTGCTCACGGTACTGCACTCATCAACTACGATTATGTCGTAGTTCACAGGAAACGCACTTGATTTTAGAAACTTTGTAATTGTTGAAAATCTACATTCAGACGCCTTTACTCGTCGTTTTAGATTCTCGACCGCCGGATTCGTGTGCGCCAAAAATAGTTTTTTCTGTTTATCGAAAAATTGCGCGATATGATTTATTAGTGTGGATTTTCCAGTTCCTGCCGATCCATAAATAAGTGCTACCCTTGAGGTCTCAAACATCTGAGCAATCGCCGTTTTTTTCTGGTCGCAATCGACGCCATTGTTTGGCTCATTTAACCACGCTTTCGCAGCCGCTGAATAGTTCTGAATACCGCCCTTTGTCAACTCTGAAAGCTCGTTGATAATGTACTTGACATCATTTTTGTATTCATTTATAAAAATGTGTCCGTTCTCCAATACCAACTTACTGTTAGGACGGTGTTTATAATATAGAGCGGCGTTGTAATTCGCGATAAGGGCATCGATGTTATCGCCAAAACGCTCCATTGCCGCATCTAATGGTGTGAAAAGCTGACCGTTGATTTCGGTATTGTTTCGGACAAAACGTACAAGTAGTTCGTGTTCACGCCCGCTAACTGGAATACAAGCGAATAAATCTCTTAAACGGGGTGTGCTTTCGCGAGGATTGAAGTTGAACGGTATTTGGTCAAACGGTATACTGCCATATTGGATAAATAGCCCAGACAATAAGGTATTTGCTTCATCCGCAAATTGAGCTTTGATTGTCTTGTTGCTCATATGATAGAGCAAATACCGCAACAAATTACTGCCGGGCTGATTGGACAGTATTATTTCACGACACCGCTCCAAATCTTGAAAGAATACAGGATTTTTTGTTTTTTGGAGAATCCCTGCTCTCGCTTGGTAAAAATCCGCATCAGAAAACGTAGCAAGCTCAGTAATACTGAACCCGGTTGATGTCAGGTAATGAGCTATGCCTTGTTGCTCTGGATAACCGGTTTTTACTTTTTCGCCCCTGACAAGCATTGAAAAATTATAAAACTCACAGTCACGTATAGCGACTTCCCAATTCGTTATTATAAGAATCGGCATTGTTTTACCGAGGATATTGATAGTGTCAGCAACAATAGAAAACTTTACGGCGTAATAATCCGTTACTTCTATACTGGTAAAAGCGATTACTCTGTCAAACTTACTCGCATAGTCCTTCGCTGGAGTAAATGTCACCTCGTAATAGATTTTACCAGCCACAAAAAACGGTTTTATTTTCTTAATATAATACTTGTCCGAAGTTAAATTGCCGCAGTACTGGTAACCAGTTACCCTCTCAGCGATTTTATTGTAATACTCTTGAAGCGTGGCATCTGTGCGCAATGGAAACTTCTCAAGGTTCGCAAGAACATTAAGCGAAAACTTGTCGCGCATAATTTCTTTGATCTTTAACAAATATACATAGTATTTCAGCATTAACCTTTCGGAACTTTCCTCATCGGGCGTGTAATGAGATACTGATATTTGTAAAAGGTCGTGGAAACGAGTAATATCCCTCCAAGTAGATTTTGGTTTCACGTATTTCTCAGCGGATTTAATGGTTTCCCAATCGTCAGCAATATCTTTCCCTTGAGCGTAGATTTTCAGCATAATATGCTCAACGAAATCCCTTAGGTTTTTCAGAATGTCTTGGGACGCGGTTGCCCGCCCTAATGCGTCAAGTTGGTCAATATGGCGACATATGGCATTATCAATATTAAGGATTTGTTCGTCAATCCGATAGCGAGTTGCAATAGCCATATCTCATACCCCCTCTACACCAAGCCCAAATACTTCTCAAAGAACGCCATCAGTTTATCAATCACACCTTGTTTCTTCTCTACACGGTTGCCGCCGCCAAAACGCGACACCGCAGGGAGGATTTTATCAACATCCGTACCTGTGGTTTTCATTGCGCCGTCACGGAACGCCCCTGCGACAAATCTGCGCGTCTCAGCGGGCTTTAATTTCTCCGCTTCAATCAGCGCACCAAGGTCGGTTTCTTTTTGCTCACGCACAAACTCACGCCAATCATCGTCTACTAAGCTGTCGGTGTTAATCCGCGCAATAAAACCCTCGATAAGTTCTTTCTTGCTGCGAAGTTCAATGCTGGAGCTAACCGCTTTGTCAATCGCGGCGAGAATGCTTTTATCGGTGCAGTTGCTCTCGTGATACTTGGCTACAAGCATCAGAATGTAGTCGATGTTGACTTCAATCTGCTTGATTAGCTCAATCTCAAACACAATATCGTCATTGATATTTTCCTTGTCCGCCTCTTTGGTCTTTGTGAAGGACTGGTAGAGGTCAATATACATACTCTGGTAATCTTGAAAATCCCGCTCGCTCAAAATCTCGTTGCCCGCGAAATCATCAAAGGCGGTGAGGATGTTGCGGAGGCGAAGAACCGCACCAAACAAGCGGATAAAATCCTTTTGCGAGGTTTCACCGATAATGGCAACGCCAAGCGGATAATTATTTGTGAGCATATCAATTAGTTCAACATACCCCGCCTTGTGCTTGCCGTTTTCCTCATATCCGTTGTAGTATTCGTCATAAGTTTTTAAGAGGACAATCCCGCCCGCCTCGCGGTCACCAAAGAGCGAAATCGCGTCATCGGTGGCTTGTTTGAGGTCGCGGAAACAGATGATATTGCCGAATGTCTTGACGCTGTTGAGGATACGGTTGGTACGGCTGAACGCCTGTATCAAGCCGTGTTGTTTGAGGTTTTTATCCACCCACAAGGTATTGAGCGTAGTCGCGTCAAAGCCCGTGAGGAACATATTGACCACAATCAGCAAATCAATCTCGCGGTCTTTTACGCGCTGAGATAGGTCTTTGTAATAATTTTGGAACTTGTCCGCCGAGGTGTCGAAATCCACCTTGAACATCTTGTTATAGTCGGCTATGGCAGAATCCAAGAAATCGCGGGAGGTTTTGTCCAGTTTATCAGTCTCAAATCCCTCATCCGGCAAAGCGTCCTCGGGATCGTCCTCATTTGCGCTAAAACTGAAAATCGTAGCAATCCGCAGATTGCGCCCCTTCGCCTCCAGTTGTTCCTTAAACTCAGTATAATACTTCATCGCCATTGGAATTGAGGCAACCGCAAAGATAGAGTTAAAGCCCGCCACCCGCTGACCTTTGAGCGAATAAAAGGCGTTACGCTTGGTTTTCTGGTCAAAGTGGTCGAGAATATAGGCCGTCACCTCGCGGATACGCTCTGGCGCGGACATCGCCTTTTCTATGTCAATCGCTCGAACCTGCGTGTCTTTGACATCCGGCGACATTTTTACGGTATTCACATAGTCAATGCGGAACGGCAGAACATTGCCGTCGTTGATTGCGTCAACGATAGTGTATGTATGGAGCTTATCGCCGAACGCTTGCGGGGTGGTGCGGAGCAGAGGTGAACCGCCGCGCCCCGCGTTGACGGCGAAAATCGGCGTACCAGTAAAACCGAAGATGTGATAATTCTTGAACGACTTGATAATCTTCTGGTGCATATCTCCGAACTGCGAGCGGTGGCACTCGTCAAAAATAAGCACGATATGCTTATGAAAAATCTCGTGTCCCTTGTTCTTACCAATAAACTTGTCGAGCTTTTGTATCGTGGTTACGACAATCGGCTGATTGGTCTGCTTGCTTTTCAGCATCGCGCCGTTGGGCTTGGTGAGCTGTTCTGTCAAGACAAATGTGCTGGTGTTGCTGTTGGCAGAACCTTTTGCAAACTTATCGTATTCTCTCATCGTCTGGTAATCAAGGTCTTTGCGGTCTACCACAAACAGGACTTTATCAATATGAGGCAGAGCGGACGCAAGTTGCGCCGTCTTAAAGCTGGTGAGGGTTTTCCCGCTCCCTGTGGTGTGCCAGATATAGCCGCCCGCCTCGAGTGTGCCAGTTTTCTTGTAGTTGGTTGCTATCTCAATGCGGTTTAATATCCGCTCGGTGGCGGCAATTTGATAAGGGCGCATCACAAGCAGTAATTCCTCGCTGGTAAATACACAATAGCGCGTGAGAATATTCAGCACTGTATGCTTGGCGAAAAATGTCTTGGTGAAGTCCACGAGGTCGCCGATAACCCTATTGCTGGCATCTGCCCAATAGGAAGTAAACTCGAAGGAATTACTCGTCTTTTTGCGCGATTTACGCTCGTCCCCATTTGATTCCTTGATGTGCTGGTTGCGGGTGGTGTTGCTGTAATACTTGGTGTGTGTGCCGTTTGATATTACGAAAATCTGCACATATTCATACAAGCCCGAAGCTGCCCAAAAGCTGTCGCGCTGATAACGCTTGATTTGGTTGAACGCCTCACGGATTGCCACGCCGCGTCGTTTAAGCTCAATGTGTACAAGCGGCAAGCCGTTGACGAGAATCGTCACATCATAGCGGGTTTCGTGTGCGCCGCCCGCCTCCTCGTACTGATTCAGCACTTGCAAACGGTTGTTGTGGATGTTCTTTTTGTCAATCAGATAAATATTTTTTGTCGTGTTATCATCGCGTTTCAACACCTGCACATAATCCTCTTGGATTTTGCGGGTTTTCTCTACGATGCCCTCGTTATTGCTTGCGATATTTTCGGTGAAAAATCGCTCCCATTCGGTATCCGTGAAGGTGTAGCCGTTGAGTGCCTCTAATTGCTGCCGCAGATTCGCCACAAGCGCGGTTTCGCTGTGAATTGTCAGATATTCATATCCCTGCGCGGTGAGCTGACGAATAAACTCGCGCTCAAGCTCCGCTTCGGACTGATATGCGTCCGAGCGTTTGCCCACGGGGACATATTCGGCGACAACGGTGCTTTCATTGGTTTCGGCGACAATGTTATAGGTACTCACGCTACTTTCAACTCCTTAAAGGATAGTAATTTATCTCGGTAATATTCGTATTGCTTTTTCCGCGCCTCAATCTCGGCGGGAAGCCCTGCGGTGATGTCGTTGCAGAGAGTATCGAAGCGGTCAAGGATTGAGACGATACGCTCTTGCTCTTCGATGGAGGGAATTGGAAACATATAGTTTTTCAACTTTCCCATATCCACGGACGGAAAACTTGATACATTCGTGTTTACCTTACACCATTCATCAATAACATAGAAATAGTAAAACGCATATTTCATATCAAGCTCAATTCCTAACTTGGTTAGGCGATTCACATTTTTGGTAAAAAATGTGAATTGCTGATTCGCCAGCGAATCAGCAATTAGTAATGCGTGTTCGCCGATAGTTGCTGTTGTTGCCATTATTATAGAGTTTGCAGGGAATAATTTGCCTTTTACAGCTTGCGGAGTAATGTGCTGAATTGAATCAGATAGGACACGCCCATTCTCGCGTATATCCTCCATACGAAACCACGGTAAAGTACCATTGTCCCAAAACTCTTTATTTGCTTTCGATGGTGTGTAACCGTTTTTCATAGTAAACACTTCACTCAGCGTCAGCCATCGCACCGCCCGCTGTCTGTCTGTCTGTCTGTCTGTCTGTCAAGATTGTGTTCGCTGCGTTATCGAATGTCAAGAGCAAATCGCGGTAATATTCATACTGTTTTTTGCGTTTGTCAAGCTCCGCTGTAAGCTCCGCTGTAAGCTCCGCTGTAAGCTCCGCGAAATTGTCCAGAATCCGGACAATTTCGGCTTGGACGGGTAATGGGGGAAGTGGAAACTTTACACGAGCAAACTTTCCCATATCCACAGATGCAAAACTTGATATATTTGTATTATTAAGACACCACTCATCGAGCTTAAAACAGTAGTAGTATGCAAACATAGGATTAAGGCGATTTACATATTTTTCTTTGCGAGTAAGATAAGTAAATCTCTGATTCGCAAGTGAATCAACAGTAATCAAGGCGTGTTCGCCTATTGTCGCTGATGTTGCGACAATAATTGAATTAGCGGGAAACAAAGCTCCTTTTACCGCATCTTCGGTTATATGCTGAATGGAATCGGACAAAATCCTACCATTCTCACGAATATCCTCCATTCTAAACCACGGTATAGTTCCGTCAATCCAAAAATCCTCGTTCGCCTTTGACGGAGTATATCCATTCTTAATATGGAAAATATCCCGCAATTCAACATATTCCACCCCATCGGGGCAAAGGTTCTGAATGAGTTGTTCCAATTTGCTCACGCCGTCCCCTCCTGTACTTTGGCTTTTAACCATTCTCGTCCTGAACCCGATTTAAGATAATTCTCTCTCGCAACTGCTTCTTTTTCGGTATCAAAGGTTTCATAATAAACTATTTTTATGGGCTTGTGTTTTTTAGTGTGAACAGAACCCCTGCCTGACAAATGTTCTTGAAATCTTCGGGATAAATTGTCTGTAAACCCCTTATATAAAGAGCCATCATCACATAACAAGACATAGACATACCACTCCATCGGGGCACCTGCCTGCCGGCAGGCAGGAAGCTCAGTAATCAGCTTTTCAAGTTTACTCATCGTCCTTGCCCTCCTTTTTGTCGGCAGTCTCGCCAAGAGAAATCTGCCCGAGATTTTTCGCATTGAACTTGCTGACCGCCGGTTTACCTGTGCGCGCCTCCAACTGCTCGCGGGCGGTTTTGGCAACGCTCGCGCCCTCTTTTTCGGCTTGTGCGCTCTCGGCAAAGCCCACGGGCTGCCGTTCAACTGAAATATCTGTTGTGGCAACCTCCGCAAGCATAATATTTAGAACAAGCTCGGTATTGGTCATATTGCCGCGCAGATTTTCTTTTTTGAGGTCTTTATGCTTTTTGTATTCACGGGTAGTCATACCGCTCCAAGTGCGGGTCATTAAATCTGTGAGCGCGGCGTATTCCTCGCCAATCTGCACACCGCTTTTGTCCCATTCATCTGTCAATGCCTTGCGAACCTCAATCGACTTGATGCGCTCATTGCCGACCTTGGCGAGCCACAGCTTGAAGGACTCGGCTTTTTTGCTCGGAATTGATTGAATTATCCGCAAAACCTGTTCGGTATCAGCAACGTCAGTAAGGCGCATTTTGCCGTTAGGAGCTTTCATTTTCAACTGGTAACAATTTGATACCAGTTGATTGCCCTCCGCAAGCAAGCGCCCTTTCAGCACTTTCCAATACTTGCGCCCGCCTTGATAATCGTTGTCGGTTAAAACGGCGACAATATCCACAACCGAAAACCAATATTTTTCGTTTTCCTCGTCCCAAATAAATCTTACTGGCTGATTCTCAAATAATTGGATTTTGCTCACTCATACCCGCGCGCCTCCTTCAATCTCCGCAATAATCACGGCGATTTCATCCCGCAAAAGCTGCTCGCGGGCAACGATGCGGTCAAGCTCGGCATTCAGCGCGGTTATATCCACCGCCTCGCGGGTGTCCTCCTGCTCCACATAGGTGGAAACGGTGAGGTTGTAGCCCTGCTCGGCAATGTCGGCGTTCGGTACAAGGGCGGTAAAATGCGTCACAGATTCTCGCGCCGTGTAGCCTGCCACGATTTTATCAATATGCGCCGCCGTGAGCTTGTTGCTGTTCGTCACCTTGACGCATTCCTTGGACGCATCAATAAATAGGGTAGAGTTCTCGCTTTTGGACTTTTTCAGCACGAGGATACAGGTGGCAATGCTTGTCCCATAGAAAAGATTGTCGGGGAGTTGAATCACACAGTCCACAAAGTTGTTATCAATAAGATACTTGCGGATTTTCTGTTCCGCGCCGCTACGGTAAAACACGCCGGGGAAGCAAACAATCGCCGCTGTTCCGCTTGTCGCAAGCCACGCCAGCGAGTGCATAATAAACGCAAGGTCGGCTTTGGATTTCGGCGCAAGCACACCAGCGGGCGAAAAGCGAGGGTCGTTTATTAACAGCGGATTAGCATCGCCGTCCCACTTGATAGAATACGGCGGATTAGAGACAATCGCCTCAAACGGCTCATCATCCCAATGGATCGGGTCGGTGAGAGTATCGCCGTGACCAATGTCAAACTTGTCATAATCAATGTCGTGCAGAAACATATTGATACGGCAGAGATTGTATGTAGTAATGTTGATTTCCTGCCCGAAGAATCCTTGACGCACATTCTCTTTTCCGAGAATCTTCGCAAACTTCAATAGGAGCGAGCCGGAGCCGCAAGCGGGGTCATATACCTTGTTGACCTCCGTCTTGCCAACAATCGTCAGGCGAGTGAGCAGTTCGGACACCTCTTGCGGGGTGTAATACTCGCCGCCGCTTTTTCCTGCGTTGGATGCGTACATCCCCATCAAAAACTCGTAGGCATCGCCGAAAGCGTCAATGGTGTTATCTTTGTAATCACCTAACTTCATCTCGCCCACGCCGTTTATCAGCTTGACGAGCTTTTCGTTGCGCTTGGCAACAGTCCCGCCAAGTTTGTTGCTGTTGACATCTATATCGTCAAACAACCCGCGAAAATCATCCTCACTACCCGTACCTTGCGCGGAGGATTCAATATTCTTAAAAATCCGCTCCAGCGTTTCATTAAGATTTTCATCACCTGCGGCAGTACGGCGGATATTCTCAAACAGTTCAGAGGGCAGGATAAAAAAGCCCTTTGTTGCCACCAAATCGGCGCGGGCTTGCTCCGCGTCAGAATCGGGAAGTTTGGCATAATCAAAATCGGGATTGTCCGCCTCCCATTCGCCTGCATTGATATACCCCGCGAGATTTTCCGATATGTAACGGTAAAACAGCATTCCGAGGACATAGCTCTTGAAGTCCCAACCGTCCACGCTCCCGCGCAGATCGTTGGCGATGCTCCAAATTGTGCGGTGAAGCTCCGCGCGCTCCTGCTCTTTGCGGTTATCTGCCATTTATTCGCCCTCCTTTTCTGACCGCTCCAACACGGATTTATCTGGTGTTATCTCAATTATATCCTCAATTCCACAATTCAGCGCGGTGCAAATCTTCGTTAAAGTATTGGTGGTGACGCTACGGTTATTATTGAGTTTGGTCATCACCGAGGGGCTGAGGTTGGCGGCAAGTCGCAGATGTTCCTTCTTCATTTCCTTATCTATCAGCAGTTTCCACAGCTTTTTATAACTCACGCCCATACTCGCAACCTCCCATAAATAATCACTCTAATAGTATATCACAAACTATCTTATAATGCAAGCAGTTTCGACTTTTTTTGATTGGCTGTTTCTTACTGAATCAAATGCAATTTTTTATGGCATATCTGAGATTTTGACTTTGAGCTGTTTGTAGATGGAACTGTTTGTATTGATGTAGTACACTATATCGATACCCGACATCTCGGTGTTGTCACTGACCATATGACCTACTCCTTTACACCCAGGAATAATTCCAGAGAAAGCATCGTTTTCTAAACAAGTCCATTCTCCGTCAAGTGTTGCTGTTACAAAGTATCCAGAACTCGTCGTAAGAGATTTTAGCAGGCCAGCAAAGGCAAATGTCCACACATATGAGTGTGTGGAATCGCTCTCATCGTTGATTATGTTGACACTAGTCGTAATTGGGTCGTTATCACTGATGTCGTTTTGCCACCCATCATATGCGTTGAAATATATTCCTTTATTGTTTCCAAAGAATTGCAAATCATCTCCAATTTGTATATTCCGATACTCTACCTCCCACGGGTCAACCCAAATGTATTGCATAAGGGGATTGTCACAGTCAATATTTATTACTGGAGGCCAATCTTCAGGAATCGTATACGTAGTTGGGTTTGAACCGCCTGGTAGCGTATCATACTTATAGTAAGTCCAGTCAAACGTACTACCGGACGCTATTTCAACATAATATTCGTGATGTCCGTCACCATCTACTACTACGCCTCCGTCAATATATGCATGTTCATCATTCGCAGAAACTACTGCATAAGAGACACTTGGCACATACGATAGAGTATCTCGGGCATCATCTGGGATGTTGAAATATACCGTGTCCCCCGTGTCTAACATATCTCCCACCTGTGGATGCCTGAGCGGCATCACGGCGTTATCATACGGTGCGCCAGTCGGGGGAGTGGTATATGCGGGTTCGGTGCAGAAGTTATGAGTAGGCGGTGGAGAGACTATATAAGTAAATCCGCCCGTTTTTGTGCCTGTGCCTCCACACGTCTTCACCACAACATTTTTCACTCCGACCGTGCCAACAGGAGTAGCACAGGTAATTGAAGTAGCAGAGAGAATGTTTGCACTCGCACATTCCTCACCGCTATCTTGAGTACCGTCACCGTCTAAGTCGATAAATACTTGGTAAGCGGTGTCGAGGTCAGTACCGGTAATCGTAATTTCTGTTCCGCCAGAAGCCACTCCAGTGTTTGGACTCACCGTAGTTATAGTCGGGGCTGGGATGTCGTTACCGATAACTGTAATCTGTGCCGTAGCTGAATATGTGCCGAGCGACATAGACATATCTGCCTTTGCCGCAAAAGTAATCGTTGTTGTCTGATTTGTTGCGCTTGCCGCGGTTGTTTTAATCGGTATATTGGGTTTAGTCTCGCTGAATAACAGTAGCATAGCATCGCGTGTGGCATCACTTATTGGCGATGAGAGAATTTGTATCACCAACCCGATGACCCGACTGTCCATAACCCCAACCCGTCCGCATATATACCCGAAGTCCTCAAAAATGCTCTTGGCACCGCGCTGAGGTTCGTTACAATTATTATGTAATGAAAC
>JAIRYC010000047.1 GCA_031267965.1 Oscillospiraceae bacterium
GACTTTTCGCCACAATCCCGCCGAGTGACAGCAGATTTTTACTCCGCCAATTCTGATCGTTTTGCGCCAAAATCGTGGCAAAGCTCAGCGAGTCAATTGCGGATTCAAACACGTGGACGAGTAGCGTTTGAAATTTTCGTTCTCACTGAAAGATGAATTTTCGCTGAAATCAATGCCAAGTATCTCGCTCGGCTGAAACAAATTTTCGGCGGGAACGAAGGTCAATTTGACGTTCGAATAGGTGGTTGGCTTGCGCAAATCCAGCAAGCCGCCGAGCTCGTGAAAGCAGCGGTCGCCCGTCACCCACAGCAACTTTGTGCCCGCAGGGAACCCGCCAACGCTCTGTTTTAGCACAATCACCGAACGCGGTTGGACTGCGCAGTAGTTGTTTTTGTAGAAGCCGCTGCGCCGCTGTTTTTCACATAATTTCATCACGCGGTGAAAATTTTCGGGCGGCTCGACCGCCGACAAATCCAAGCTCGCTGGCAGCAAATCCACGCCCTCATTGTGGCGCAAAATAGCATCATGTGGGTTGGCGGCGCGATCCTGCACGGCGTTTTCCATCAGCGTGGCGAGTGTCACGGGCAGTTGGTCGGAATCCTTCCAACCGAGCGCGGTGGTGAGGTCAGCCTGCGCGTCAAGGTCGCACACGAGGACGCGCTTGCCCTCACGAGCCAGCCCCACGCCGAGGTTCAGGCAGCTTGTGGTCTTGCCGGTGCCGCCCTTTTGGCACGCAAGCGCAATGATTTTGCAAGGCGGCGCGTGGGCGTTTGGCGGGTTAGGTCTTTGTTTTGCTGATTCCTGTGGCATGATTTTTCTCCTTGCTGATTAAATTTTTAGCCGCCACTGTCTGAAGGCATTGGCGGCTATGTAAGCCCTGAAGATGCCAAAAGCCGACTGTTTTTCAACAATCGGCTTTTGGTGCGATATTGGGTTTGGTGCTTGTTTTGGCTCAGTCAACACCTTCGTGAATGTCCTGAACCACCGCCGCCACGTCCTCATCGGAAGAGTTCATGATGAGCCCGATAATCGCCTCAAGCTCGTCATTCCACGCGGCGCACTCCGACATGTTTTGGAGCACTTTGACGGCTTCAAGAATGCTGTCTTTCGTAAATGTCCTCACCCCCTTTCGTTGTACCTCTTTATTTTAGTCAAAAGGAAGCGCGGGTGCAAAGGTGCGTTTCGCAACCAAAAGACAGTTAGACGCAAAAGCCGCCCATTCTTTTTTGCGCGATATAGAGCATATGAACGGGATGGAGCCGCCCCGTCTAAGCACCTAAGAGCGGATATTTTTAGCCGCCACAGCTCAAGGTCGTGGCGGCTATGTAGGAGGATGGGTATGGATACAAAAAACACCACTTAGCAGCTTATGCGCTCCTAACAGTGGCATTTTTCGTGTGATTATGGAATGTTTAATGGTATTTAAATTTTTGATAAGCCTTGTGTTTTCAAGGGTTTGCGCAAGTTGTCTTTTTATTGAGGCAGCCACGGGGGCAATCATTTATCCGCAACCCGGAAAAGCCGCATAAATACGGAATTTTCCGAATACGGGAACCCATATCCATAATCACCTTTGCGGCTATCAATACATAAATAAAACCCGCAGGTTCCAGAATAGAACCTGCGGGTTTTATGTGTGCTTTAGTCGTTACCGTTAAAATACCTCATTGTGCCTAATACAATTTGGCGCTGTTTCTCCGTAACCTTGAGTATTGTGCCAAGTATATTGTAGATCCCCGTGACGAGATTCTAGGCAACCCTGCCAAGCTTGCCGTCGCTGACACGGAAATTGAACAGCGCGGCAAGGTGAATCTTGTAACGTCGAGGAAATGGAAGGCGATTGTGTGATAGAGTTGAAATTAAGAAGCACGGCACGGCCACGGTGACCGTGAAGTATTGTGGCAAAGGTGAAACAGCGCGCAGCATTGGCGTTAGGATTACTGTGATGAATCCGGTGGAGATAGCATTTAATATTGCCTTCCATCTCTCAAGCAAGACACGCCGAGGACTTCCATAGCGCACACCCAATTGTGCGCGTTCCTTTTCCCGCCGTCTGCCCTGACCATGGGCTTGCGCCGCCTGTATCAGTCCCCGCCTCGAGGCCGGTGGGATGAGCCTGGTTCGAACGATCGCGCCTTCCACCATGGAAGCTCCATCCAAAAAAATGCGGAGTTTTTTTGCGAAAGAAAAATGCAAGCGCTTTTTGCACTTGCACTCAATGCTGGAACTCACCCTATTTGACGAAACCGCAATTTTTTGGTATACTACATTCTGGGAGTTGTTGTCGAAAGACAATTTCCTAGTTTTCTAGTATGAAATGAGGGATACCCTATGACAGTATATGCAGATAACGCCGCAACCACTCGCTGTGGCAAAGCAGCTCTGAACGCTATGCTGCCGTTTTTTCACAAGGAATTCGGCAACCCTTCGAGCCTGCACAGCTATGGGCAAAAAGCCTCCGCAGCTTTGCAAACCGCACGGGAAAGCGTTGCGCGTTCGCTGGGCGCGTCGCCGCAAGAAATTTACTTTACCGGCAGCGGCAGTGAATCAGATAACCAAGCAATCCGCTCTGCCGCACTCACCGGAGCAAAAAAGAACAAGCGCCACTTAATTACCAGCGCCATTGAACACCACGCTGTGTTGCACACGCTGAACCAACTAAAACGCGAGGGATTTGAGGTAACCATCCTACCCGTCGATAAGGACGGCCTGGTCACGCCAGAGCAAGTCGCGGATGCAATCCGCATGGACAGCGCTTTGGTGACGATCATGACCGCCAACAATGAGGTCGGTACCATTGAGCCTGTCGCCGAAATTGCGAAGGTCTGCAAAGAAAAAGGCGTGATTTTCCACACGGACGCTGTGCAAGCCGCGGGGCACATTCCACTGGACATAAAAACTCTTGGTGCAGACATGCTGTCGCTTTCCGGGCACAAATTGCATGGACCAAAAGGTGTTGGTGTACTCTGGTGCCGCAAAGGTGTGCCGCTTTTAAGCCTAATCAACGGCGGAGGACAAGAACGAATGCGCCGTGCCGGCACGGAGAACATCCCTGGCATTGTTGGGCTTGCGGTGGCACTGGAAGAGGCGGTTGCGGAGTTGAATGAAGTTGGCGCAAGGCTTACCGTCCTGCGGGACAAGCTGATTGCCGGACTCTCGCAAATCGAACGTTCCCGCCTGAACGGACACCCAACAAAACGCCTGCCCGGCAACGTAAACTTTTGCTTTGAGGGCATTGAAGGCGAATCGCTGCTCCTTTTGCTTGATCAAAAAGGCGTGTGTGCATCGTCGGGCAGCGCGTGCACATCCGGTTCGCTTGACCCAAGCCACGTACTGTTAGCGCTTGGTCTGCCGCACGAAATTGCGCACGGCTCGCTGCGGCTGTCCTTCTCGCGCGAAACCACAGAGGCGGAGATCGATCATATTCTCAGCGTGGCGCCGCCAGTGGTTAATTACTTACGCTCAATCTCCCCCGTGTGGGAATCAATCCAGGCAACGCGGCGTTCTTAAACACAAATAGCATTTAACTTATTATATCTTTAATAAAAGGAGAACCCTTATGGCAATGGGATATTCTGACGCGGTGATGGACCACTTCATCAACCCGCGCAATGTTGGAAAAATGGAAAATGCAGACGGCGTTGGCAAGGTTGGCAATGCCCGCTGCGGCGACATTATGAAGATTTATCTACGCGTTGAGGACAGCATCATCACCGACGTGAAGTTCAACACATTTGGCTGTGCTTCCGCCATCGCGACATCCTCCATGGCAACGGAATTGATTAAAGGGAAGCCGATTGATGATGCGCTTGCGCTGACAAATCAGGCTGTGGTTGACGCGCTGGACGGTTTACCGAGCGTGAAAATACACTGCTCCGTGCTGGCTGAGGAAGCAATCAAGGCGGCGGTCAAGGATTATTACGACCGCCACGGGATTGAGTATGACCCTGCGCTTTTTGCCGGACTTGGCAAGGAACACGAGGAAGAGTGATTTACCGCCTAAAAGCGGGCGGGTACAGTGCTCGCCCGCTTTTTGTATGCCGGCAAAGCTCTTGCACTTTCCCACGCCTTGTTTTATAATATAACAGCAAAGGAGTCTTCTCCAATGACCATTGCCCAAATCCAGGCCGAAATTCTCCGCCTAAAAAAAGAGCAAAACATCTGCATACTCGCGCACAGCTATCAGGCGCGGGAAATTGTGGAAATCGCTGACTTTACCGGCGATTCATACGCATTGAGTGTCCATGCGTCAAAAACGCCGCACTACGCGTTTTTAATGTGCGGCGTGCGCTTTATGGCGGAAACCGTGAAGATACTTTCCCCCAAAAAAAAGGTGTTGCTCGCTAACCCTGCTGCCGGCTGCCCTATGGCGGAACAGATGGACAAAGAGCTGATTCAGGCGGTCAAGGCGCAGTACCCGGATTACACTGTTGTGGCATATATCAACACAACAGCAGATCTGAAAACCGTTTGTGACGTTTGCGTCACATCTTCAAGCGCGGTACAGATCTGCCGCGCAATTGAAAATGACAAGCTCCTTTTTATCCCGGATTGCAACCTTGGCGATTATGTCGCCCGGCAACTCCCAGAAAAAACAGTGAAGCTTCTGCAAGGCGGCTGCCCCATACACGCAGCGGTCAACCTTGGTGAGTTAAAAGCAATGCGCTTCAGCCATCCACATGCGGCAGTGCTTGCTCATCCCGAATGCACACCTGACATCGTTGCCGCCGCGGACTATGTCGGTTCTACATCCGGTATCATGGAGAGAGCAATTAGCGGAAGCGAAAACGAATATATCATTGGCACGGAGTTGAGTATTGCGGAGCATTTACAATATAATTGCCCTGGCAAACAGTTCTATCCGCTCTCGAAAAAACTGCTTTGTCCAAACATGAAACTAACCACGCTGCCAGACGTGCTGAAGGCACTAACTGGGCGCGGCGGCGAGGAAATCACCCTGGACGATGATACCATTCATAGTGCGCGGCGCTGCATTGACGCTATGATTGCGCTGGGTAGCTAACTAGTTTTCTAGTTTTCTTTTCTTAGTCAAATGGAAATATTTTTTACAAACAAAAACCAGCCGGATGATGTCTGCCGCCCGGCTGGTTATATCTTCTTACTTTACAAACTTCTGCGCCAACTTAGCAAACATCGGTTGCTTCAAATCGCTCGCCGCTTTTATGAAGCTTTCAAAGTCAGTGTGCTGGTAAATACGCACGTAGTCAATATAGAAATCTCCCCCGGTGAATTCACCCAACTGTTGTCCATATGGCGCATAACCAGTGCGGCGGATTTCGCATGTCAGGCGCAGGAATTCAGGTACTTGGGAAACGCCACCGGCGTTCGTCCTCCAAAGAGGCTGGCCATCTAAAAGGACGGTATACCTGTCAGGCGTCCAAAGCAG
>JAIRYC010000007.1 GCA_031267965.1 Oscillospiraceae bacterium
TACCCCTTGCAATATCGGTACGGAGGGTATAGGTATTTGTGTTAGCAAACATAGCCCTTTCTCCAATCTGAAATCTGATTTGTTTGGGAAATCAGATTGGAGCGGAGGACTACGGCAGCGTGGGGAAATGCGCGTAAACGCAAAAAAGCCCGACTGATTACTCAATCGGGCAGGGAGATACACACATCTACCTATTAGATGTGTGTATCTATATGGGCAGCCGTACTCACCCCAAATAGGGGTTAGGCTTTTTTTGACGAGTTGATAAGCATTAAAATAAAACTTCTCATGACGGCAACCTCCTTTTTGCCGCCAAATACAAAAAAGAACGCTTCATGCGTCCTATTTCTCTAAATAAAGCAAACGGCGGCTTTGACTATTTTTCAAAGCCACCATTTCGTTTTTTATATTATGCCATTGAAAACAATGGCTTTGATTTAATCAAAAACACCGTACCTAATGTTGCAAGATTGTCGATTGTATCAAGCCTACGACTGTACCAATTACCAACGAGGTCACAATCATAATGGGAACAGATTTTTTATCGCTTTTTGCAACAAGAATGATTGTCGGCAATGCGAACAGAATATAGATCGCTCCCCCTTTTGCCAAAACAGGCAAAGGAATTGTGATGAAAAAAAGAACGAACGGCGCAATCAGATGAAAAACGAAAGCTGAAACAATTGAATAACGGTCGAGTTTCATCTTGAGCATAGGGATGATGTCTACTGTTCCTGCGATTATCCCCATTACCGTCCTTCCAAACCTCCCAATGCAAGTGATTCCCGGTCGAATTGCCAGTCGTGCCAACGTAGGCAATGACCTGACCTTTCTTGACGGTCTGTCCGTTTGTAACCGCAATGTGTGAGCAATGAGCATAGGTTGTTGAGTAGGTATCGTTGTGCTGAATTTTGACATAGTTGCCGTAACCGCCGCCCCAACTGTCAGAGGAGTTGGCTACGATGACCGTGCCGTCCGCCGCCGCGAGGATGGGCGTACCCTCCGGCGCGCCGACGTCGATGCCCGAATGATAGCTGGTTTCGCCTGTGAACGGGTCTTTACGGTAACCGAAGCCGGAGGTGATACTGAACCCGGAACTGAGCGGCCACGAGAAAATGTCCTTGGGGATATGACTGCTGTCGGGAGTTCCGATTTCGCCGTCGCCGTAGGCTTCGTTCATGTCCATCGCGTTGACGTGGCTGTTACTGGTCGCCGAAATGCGGATCACCTCGCCGCCAAAGGCGCCCACAAGGGGCGTGTATTCTCGCTCGAGGTCGAGTATAATCACGTCGGCGTTGGGGTTTGCCAGCATAATGCTGACAATTTCCCGCTTGGCGGTCATGGATTTGCCGCTGCCGGGGACGCCAAACACAAAGCCGTTGCCGTTCAGGAGCTTCAGGCGGTTGACGAATATCGGGTTCTTGGAGATGACGTTGACGCCTTGATACACGCCGCCGCTGTGATTGATTTCCTGCGCGCGGAACGGAATGAGAACCGCTAGGCTCTCGGTCGTGAGCGTCCGCAGGGCGTTGATTTTGCGCAAGCCGAAGGGCAGCACCGTGTTCAGCCCGTCCATCTGCTGATACTTCAGCGCGGCGAACTGGCACAGATGTTTCCTCGCCGTAGTCAATAGAGCTTCGGTATCGCTGTCAAGCTGCTCCTTGCTGTCGGCGACGTGAACGAGCGTGACCGTGGCGAACATCATGCGCTGGTCGCGGGTAGTGAGGTCGTCGAGAAATTCCCGCGTTTCGGCGCGCTGACGCTCCATATCGTAGGGGATAACAGAGCTAAAATTGTTGCGCTCATTCTGTTTGCGCTGGAAATTCGTAATGTTGGTTTCCACGCCGAGCAGACGGTTTTCCACCTCGCGGACGGCTTCATCAGTCGGCACGGGGATGACGTCAATGGAAAACGTCATTTGCGGTTCAAGTCGCACAATTCCGATACCATGCTGTCCTTAATAAAGCTGGCGTACTCGCGCAGGAACAAAACGCGCCCCCATTTGTCGCCGATGCGGAAACAGTCCCGCTCAAACTCCAGCGTGTCCGGGCAGATGAAGTCCTTGAAGTCGTGACCTTTGCGCATGGTTTCGGACAAATCAAAACGAAAGCTGGTTTCCTCGCCCACGCGGTAGAAGTCGTGCAGAATACGCAGGCGGTCGGTCGTGTCAAGTTCCACGCACACCGAACCCAAGCGGGCGAAGTGGGTAATCAAGTCCGCGCTGATGCGGGAAAAGTAGCTCCGCGCTTCCTCGACGTCCTTTTTCACCACGCTGATCGTGACATATTTCTCCTGCACAATCCCATACAGACCAACAGGGGAACGCATTTACCCGCGCTTAACGGTCAGCTATCAAAGGTACAAACCGAGATTGACAACGTGATGAACGCCATTAAAGCGGGAATTTTTACTGCGACTACAAAAACGACATTTAGAGGGCTTGGAGCAAGACAAAGAGGCCCTTGAAATCGAAATTGCAAAGGAGCGGATAGAACGCCCGATTTTAAGCAAAGAAGAAATGAAGTGCTGGCTTGACAGATTTAGGCTGACCCCGATTGACGAGCAAAAGCTGATTGATGTTTTTCTAAAATTTGTTTATGTCTATAATGATAAAATGCTGGTAGTCCTCAACTACAAAGACGGTGAATTTTGCGTGAGCTTTGACGAGATAAAAGAAATGCTCGGCAAAAAGGAAAACCCCCACAACCATAACGATTATCAGGGTTCGCCTTTGAACAATAGTGGTGAGCCAAGCGAACTCCTCCGAATGCGGGGGAGTTTTTGTTTGGGTAGCGCATCTTCTTGGGGCAGGCACACATATGTTGACGTTAGAACAAATCCAGGCGGCACTGGACATACTGAATTCAAAAAATTGAACGCAATATGCAACGAGATAATAAAACCGACTTGCGACTCCGCACACAAGGCTGGCTTGTAATGAGATTTTCCTGACGCGGGATATCTACCATATGAACCGCTGCGGTTACATCCTTGGGCGGCTTGAGCACTGGGACAACAAGTCTGCGGTGGTTCTGTACAACCTGACCATCGAACACATCATCCCTCAGAATCCGCATCTATCTGCCGACTGGGTATCTGTCCTCGGCAGCGACTGGGATGTCGTTATCCAAAACTCACGGCGCCGCTTGGCAATCAATATGAAGTTCACCGATGCCATCGACCCCATGTTTGCAACGCTTTACGCAAAAAGAGAAGGCGCAAGCTGTCCATTCCAGAACTGCCTGCGCCTTCTATGCCATGGATTATATCATTTTTGCGAATGGTATAATTACTGTAAGGTGTACGGTTATATGGACGAGTCTGGAACACCAGGTGTAGCAACGCGATCTAATGACTTTCTGGTAGTCAGTCTGATCCTATTTTCTGACCAAAGCTCAATAAGAAAATGTTCTGACTCAATCGTTGTTCACGATTTGGCGAAAAGCCGCACTGCAAGCGAGTTTACCGCTATCGTGATATTAAAGTGAAAATTACTTCTTTAATCACAATAGCACGAACTTGTCCTGTCTGGCATAAAATGCAGTGAACCTCTTCGTGTTCAATCACCAAGTCCTGAACGCGAAAAAGGACAAAACGGCATAAGCGCTCACGTCAATCTCGAATACACATGAAAATTGTGCGCCGTTGTGCGGTAAAACGGTACCGACGTCATGTTGAATTTGCTGTGGCGAACAGGCTTTTGCCAATTATAAAAACAGGAGTGAAAAATGATGGCATGTTGTAACTCCAATTTCAATTTTTGCACATGTGGCTCTGGCTACGGTTCGTGCGGCAGCGTAGTGGGAATTCCGGGTCCTCCGGGTGCACAAGGCCCCACGGGACCACGCGGAGCAACGGGCGCAACCGGCGCACCAGGTCCTGCCGGCCCAATCGGTCCAGTTGGACCTGCCGGTCCTCAAGGGCCTGCGGGATCACAGGGGCCGCAAGGCATTCCAGGTCCTCCGGGAGTTTTATCAACGGCGTTTGGTACAAGCACCACTGGCGCAGACTTCTCACAGCCGATTAATACCGGTTTTACGAACTTGCCTCTCAACACCGCAAGCAACCTCAACAACATGATTGTTAGCGGAAACAACCTATGCGTTACGGAAAACGGCTGGTATCTTGTCAATTTTACGGTCGATAGTTCCACCGAAGTAAACAACTATGTGACCTACCAGCTACAGAATTCCTCAAACACTCTGATTCCTCAAGGTTCGGTCAGCATTAACACTACCGCCAGTAACCTTGAAACCATCAACAAATCTCTGCTTGTCTATCTGAGCGCAGGCAATTGCGTCCACCTTGCCGGCACGGCGCTCAACGGTGGGAATGTTTATATTCCGGCGGGCAGCGCTTCGATAACGGCGGTCAAGATCAGCAACTAACAGGCAAAGGGCGGTCACCGGCCGCTCTTACATATTTCGCTTGCGCTTGCAGCGCTTATGTGGTAGAATTACAGCATCAATCTTATGTAAGGCGAGTACATCATGTCAAAAACTTACACTGCGCTACGAACACAATTTAATGTTTTTCGTTATGAGTCATACTCAATTGAGTGCGACGCGGACGATATTGTGTTGCGCTGGCGGTTCTCAATTCCGGGTCTGGCAGATTTTTCACCCACAACGCGTATTCCGGCAGAAAATTTACAGCTTGCAAACGCGCCGGATTCCTCCCTTGCGCAGAAAATGGCGTTTGCACTTGGGCTTGCGGAAGCTGTGAGCTATTGGAAATGCGCGTGCTCACCAACGGTAGAGATCCTTTGCGGCACACTCAGCGAATGGGACGCGGAGTGGTGGAAAAACCTGTGGTTTCAAGGTCTGGGGGAGTTTTTTTACCGTAATAATATTCAGCCTGATTTTGCGGATTTTGTCACGTTTCGGTCAATACAGTCTGCAAGTGATTCCTATGGTCCAGAGTATGGCATTAAAAACGCCGGGCTTAGATTAGTTCCAATCGGTGGCGGCAAAGACTCATGTGTAAGCTTACATCTTTTGCGCGGCGAGAAGGTACACAACCGACTTTTCACAATCAACGACCAACCCGCACGGACTGACTGCGCACTCGCCGCCGGATACAGCAAAAGCAATATTGTTCGCACATATCGCACAATTGATCCGGAACTTTTACGTTTGAATCGCGAGGGATATCTCAATGGTCACACGCCGTTTTCGGCTGTGACGGCTTTTCTTTCGGCGTATTGCGCTGTGCTGATTGGTGCGGACGAGATTGCACTTTCCAATGAGTCCAGCGCAAACGAGCCTAGCGTTGCAGGCACGGACATTAATCACCAATACAGCAAAAGCTATGCGTTTGAGCGCGATTTCCGCGAGTACGGTGCCCGGCATTTTGGATCGGCGGTGCACTGCTACAGCCTTTTGCGACCGTTCAACGAACTGCAGATTGCCGCGCAATTTTCCGCACTGTCGGAGTTCCATCCGGTATTTCGCAGCTGTAATGCAGGCAGCAAAACCAATATTTGGTGCGGAAAATGTGGCAAGTGCCTGTTCACATTTGGATTGATGTCAGCGTTTTTGCCGCCCGAAAAAGTAACGGCTATATTGGGGCAAAATCTGTTTGAGAATACAGGGTTGTTGCCTGATTTGGAGGGCCTTTTGGGGATTACGCCCGTCAAACCGTTTGAGTGCGTGGGCACTATCGGTGAATTCCGTGCCGCACTGACGTTGGCAGTCACGCAGTACGGCAATGGTACCCTGCCGCCTTTATTGTCCGAGTTTGTCAGCCGTATGGGAGCAAGTAAGCCTACGTCTTATCTGCTTGAACGCAACAACCAGCATTTTGTGCCGCAAGACAGAATGCCTGCCGTGGAGGAGATGTACAATCATGCCGCAAAATTCATTAAATAATCCAAAGGGAACATCTGCTGTGGAAGCGTTTTTCCGCGGCAAGCGCACATTGATTTTGGGCTTTGGACGCGAGGGTCACTCAAGCTACGCTTTTTTGCGCAGCATTTTACCGGATGCCATTCTAGGCATTGCGGACGCCCGCACGATTGAAGAACCGGACACCAACTGCCGCATACATAGCGGACCAGATTATTTAGCGGCCATGATAGAATATGATATTGTGCTCAAAAGCCCAGGCATTGCTTTTGTGGATGTTGTTGTTCCTCACGGCGTGACAGTTACTTGCCAAACAGACATTTTTCTGCGCTTTGCGCCCTGCGCCGCCATTGGGGTAACAGGCACAAAAGGCAAAACCACCACCTCTACGCTGATTTATGAGATGTTGTGCGCCTCCGGCGTGAGCGCCATCCTTGCGGGCAACATGGGCTTGCCGGTGCTGGACTATTGGCAAGCGGCACAATCTCCCGGAACGGTTTTTGTGCTGGAGCTTTCCTCACACCAACTGGAGTTTACCAACGCGTCACCGCACGTGGCGGTGTGGACAAACCTTTACCCGGAGCATTTAGATCACTATCAGACTGGGTTCTCAGGATATTTGAACGCAAAACGCAACATTTTAAAGCACCAAAATGCTGAGGATTACTACGTTTTTTGCAATGCAGAAAGTCCTGATACCTATTTGGGCAGCTTGCATCCACGTGCAAGCCCATGCTCGGTTAAGGCACCGGAAATGCTGCCTTTCCCCGTATCTGACAGGCTAAAGGGCAAGCACAATCTAACAGACGTGGCATTAGCAGCACGTGCGGCAGCGCTTCTTGGCGCAAGCGAGGAAGGCATTGCCAAAGCGGCTCTCGCGTTCAAGGGCGTGGAGCATCGTATGGAACCGATCGGTACGTTTGCGGGCATCACCTTTGTTGACGACTGCATTGCCACGGTGCCCGCCGCAACGCTTGCCGCTCTGGAGGCTTTGCCCACATGCCGAACACTCATCTTCGGCGGTCAGGACAGGGGCATTGATTATGGGCCATTTTGCACTGCGCTCTCGCTGAGCCAACGGCTCTCGCTGATTGCTTTGCCGGACACGGGACACTCGCTTGCGCCGCGCTTACGTGAGCTTGGCATGAACATTATTGTTGCGGAGGACATGGAAGACGCAGTTAATTCTGCATTTTCGTGCACACAAATGGGTGAAATCTGCTTGCTCTCCCCTGCCGCGCCGAGCTACAACATTTACCGCGATTTTGAGGAGAAGGCGGAGCATTTTCAGGCACTGGTGCGAGGTCACAGCAGACAAATACAGTCCATTTGCGGTTAAAGAACCGGGCATTCATATGATGCCTGTTTTTTTGATACGCGACTGAATATAACCTCCACAAAAATGAACCCGTCCACCCAGCAATTGAGCCGAGCGGACGGGTTGTTATGTGCGCCATGATTTACATCATCGGCTATGCGTTTTTGTTAGAACAGGAAGCTGAAAATCTTCTTGAACCAAGCGACAATTGTCAGCCAGAACTGAATGAAGCCACTCGGTGCCACGGTGCCGTTGCCTTTCGGATCAATTGTGACAATAGCCGGGAAGTATTTGTTGGTAAATGCGGCTGCGTTCTTGGCGTAGGCGTTGTCATAGGCGTTGTTGGATTCGAGCAGATGCTTGTAGCCCTGAGTAATCTTCTCGTTGACGTTCTGCCAAACATCATAGATGCGGCAGACAACCTTATCCATCCCGTAGATGAGGATAAAGGCGGCGTTCAGGAAGATATCTGCGCCGAGGACATAGCGACCGTGGATATCGGAAATGTCGCCTTCGCGGATGAAGGTGAAGATATCGTTCACTGTCTGGCTCACGAACGTATAGGTTGCGCCCTTCAAGCCATGATTCACCAAGTAATCCAAGACGATTTGCTGGTTATTCTTTGTGGCTACGAAAGTCATCACAATGAAGCGCAGAACCACAGTGAGCATATCCGGCATGAAGTTTTCGCCGCTGTTGATCGTGCTGTCAACGGAGATATACTTCGCGTCTGCGGCGCTGTTCTTAGATGCATAGGGCACCAGGTCACCAATAAGCAACGCTTTAAGGCTGTCATAGGTAATTTCTAAGCCAGTGCCAGAGAGAACACCGTTGAGCAGTGTCGGGATATCAAGACTGACCGCGATTGGGTCGATGTGATAGAGCCCATCAATGCTTTCGAGTACGTCGTTAACAGGCTCAAGGAGCTTGTTAACGCAGGACTGGAGGTTCGTGCCGTCGATTGTGTAGATGAGGTTCGGGACAATCCGGAGGATATTCTCAATCGGGTTGCTGACAACCTGCTCAAGCACCCATAGCAATGGGTTGAGGATTGCGTAGAGCTTATCCGCGCCTTGCTTGTTGGCAAACTGGTCAGGTGTGTCAATCCTTGCGAGGTATGCGTCTTTGTCGATGCCGATGCCGATGGCTTCAAGCAACGGGAGCAGACCATACTTGTAACCGTCTGCGCCATAGACATTAACCACATATCCTTCATTGTCCGGACCAAGTTCGGTGCGCGGCACGATGTTGATGTCAGAACCGGCAAGGAGCACATCAAGGACGGGTACTGCCGGGGTAAGGAGCTTGACGAGCTGCGCAATGAAGCTGTCACGGTCGGTTACCGGGTAGAGAGCCGGAGCATATTCTTCGAACGGAGCAAGGATTGCTTCAAGGTCAAGTGCCTCCGGGCCATTCTTGCCGTTGATGAATACGCCTTTCTTAATAAGCTGTGCGAGCGGCGTACCGAGAACGTCGGTTTGGAGGATTCCATCAGGAACATTATCCTTGACGAGATTGACGATCAGTGTCAGGTTTTCCTGAGTGAAGAGTGCCTGACCTAGGAGGTCGCTAAGGAAGGTATCCGCCTGACCGGTGAGTCCGTCCAACTCGCCCTTAATGGAGCCGAGCGGCTTGCCGAACAGGATTGCCCAGACCTTGTTGACAAAGTCGTCTGCACGGTCCCAAACGTACTTGGCGTGGTTACGCGTCCACCACTCTTCGCGGTAGATTGCGCTGCCGCCTGCGCTGATGCCAAGATTACGTCCATCATCATAAACGATATAGTCCTGAGCATTCGGCGTGCCGTAGAAGAAGTTGTAGAGAATCCTGAGGACAACCTTCGGATTCGTTGTTGCATTGGTGAGTATACCATTGATGGGTTCGGAAATTGTTCCGCCAAGCAGCCCCGCAATTGCGTCTTTGTTGGCGACAACCGTCGTCCCCAACAGATACTCGACAAGGCCGGTGAAGAGTCCGGGCTTATCGGCTGTGACGTTATGACCGTTCAGTGTGCCGACGAGTAGTGCGTCAATAAAGCCCTGTGTATCAAGTGTAAGCTTTTGACCGCCAATATCAATACCGGGTGCGAGGAAGTCATCAGCAATTTTCTTCAGGTCGAGGCTGGAGAGCAGGCTGCCCGCCAGATCACTGAGGTCAATTGTGATACCCGCAACTTCAAGATCCACATCGGTGAAGATGACCTTAACTGTATCCACAAGGGCGATAACCGGTTTGAGCAACTGTTCAAGCGCTTTGTTGAGTGTACCGGTTTCGATGAACGCCGCAATGTTCGGCAAGTTTGTCAGGACCCAATCAACCGGGTCTGCAGTGATATCGGCAACGAGGTTAAGCAAGGCGTCAATAATCGGAGAGAGCGGGTTGGCCGCGCCCTGGATTACGGTGTAATCAGGTGCGGTTGCGCCAAACGCTTCGAGAATCGGGGCGATACCGTAGACATAGCCCGCATAGCCGGAGATGGTGATGAGGGTATCATCCGGATTGCCGCTGTCAATGCCAATGGTTTTGTAGCTCTCGCCGGCGAGGAACACCTTAAGCAACGGAGCAATCGGTTCAAGCAGCGTATTGAGTGCTACTTTGAATCCTGCTTCGGTGTTAGTCTCGGCAACATTAATGCGGGTTGTATCCATCAGTGCCGCAAGGTCGATATCATCAAGGAGGGTATCCACAGTGTTGAGGATATCTGCTAAATTCGGGTCGTCCAGCACGGAGTCTATGGCGTCAACAATCTTCTGGAAGAGTTCCGGGTTATAGACTGTTTGACCGAAGATGTCCTCAATCGTCTTACCCAAGGTCTTACCGGTCAGGTACTTGACGATGGAATCTGCAATGACGGCCAAGTCATCGCTGTTGTTGGCATTGGCGAGCACCAAGTGCTCCGCCATTGTCTGCGTCCAGACGGAGTTATAGTTATTGTAGGGCTTGACCTTATCTTTGAACGTATACACATCGTAGTTTGCGTAAACCTCATTCAAATCGCCGACGCTCAATCCGGTGCCGAATTTGACGTGGTAGATGAGGTTGAGGACTGCTTGCGGGTGAGCAACCGTGTTATTGAGGATTGTATCCAGCGGTGCAGTCAGGTTAATGCCGAGCAGATCAAGGAGGTCATCCTTGCTGACTGCCGCAGCTTCGAACAGGAAACTGACCAGGCTGGTAAGCAGTCCCGGCTTATCGGCAACAACATGCTGGCCGGTGAGTACTGTACTGTCTTTTACATCAACAGATTTACTTGCGTAACTCTCAACCTTACCGACAAGCAGTGCAGCAACCAGAGCATTCACATCAATGTTGAATGTTTTGCCGCTGATATCAATACCTTTACCAAGCAGATTTTGCAGGATGTCACTGACATTGAGCGAGGGCAAGAGACTGCCGAGGAGGTCTTGCGCCGTGTTCTCGTCGATGACGACTGTGTTGCCGAGGATATCAACTTCAACATCAATGAGAAGCGGAGTCACCGCGTTAACAAGTGCATAGACCGGGGCGAGAAGCGCATTGAGCACCTTGAAGAGACTTGCGGAATCGCCCGTGAAGGCTATGATGTTCGGCAGATTGGTCAGCGCCCAATCAACCGGATTCTCGGCGATTGTTTCAACCAGCGCGAGAATGCTTTCGATAAGCGGGGTGACCGGGTCACTTATACCAGCCTTTGTCTGATACTCCGTGTAAGAGAGAATCTTAGCCGGGTCGCAGCCAAGGGCTTCCAACAACGGCACGACGCCGTAGTTGTAGCCATAGGATCCACTAAGCTTAATCAGCGGGTCAACGTGATCTGATTCTGGGCAATTGTCGATGTCCAGCGTATCGAGGGATTCACCCGCGAGGAATACGTTCAGCAGTGGGGCAATGGGTTCAAGCAGTTCACGGAGGGCGTCAATGAATGCCTGCTTGCGCACCGCCACATCCGGGTCGCTCAGACCGGTGAGGTCAACGTCCGCTTTAAGGAAGTTTTCGATATCAAGGTCAGGTACTGCCTTTTTGACGATATCAAGGATACTTGTTATGGTCGGATTGGAAGCAATGGATTGCAGCGCAGCAACGATTTGCTCAAAGAGCGACGGGCTGTAGAGGTACTCGCCAAGAACGCTGTCAATCAAGTCTCCGGCGGTATTAACCGGGTCGCCTTGCAGATCCTTAACATCAAGGAATTTGAGGACCCAATTAAGGATGAGGTCAAACTCCTTCTTGCCTGCGAGAGTACCGCCGTGTTCGCCATTGACAAGACCCTGCACGAGCGCATTTGCCTTGTCGTAGCTGAAGCTATCAACATAGGGACTAAACGGCTGTGCATGAATGGAACCGTAGCCACTCCAGACATCCGCAGGGGCTTCAACATCCGCACCAAAGCGCAGTGTATAGAGGATGTTCAGCAGGGTTTGCGGGTGATCTTGGACGTTTTTAATGACTGTGAGGACGAACGGCGGGATTTCACCGCCAAGGAGCTCAGCAATGGCAGCAAGGTTGCTCGGCTCATCCGTCAAACTGACAACAAACTCCACCAACGCGGTGAGGGCATCGCCCTTGTTTGAATCGACACGGGTTGCCTCATAGTTGCCAGTCGGAACAATCAATTGTGTGTTGGCCTTGTCCTTTTGCGCACCCTTCGTGCCGACAATCAGCTTGCTGAAGATATTGCTGCCGGAACCAAGGTCAAGTGTGCTTCCGTTGCCAAGGTCAATGCCTAGGCTGAGGAAATCATCAATGAGCGTCTTGAGATCAAGCGTATTCATGACATCATCAACCATAGCGATGATATCAAGCTTTGTGCCGCCGATATCAATATCCTTGACGATTGGATTAACAGCAACTGCAATAGCATACAGCGGGGTAATGAGTTGCCGGGCGGCTTTTGGCGCTGCGTCAGCTTGAATAAACGCTAAGATATTTGGCAGATTATCAAGCACAAAGCTGACGGGGTGATCCGCCACATCATAGAGGATGTCGAGAATTGAGTCGAGAATCGGGTCAAGCGGATTCGTAGTAGCATTGACTGCATCGAAGGATGGCACCTGCACGCCGACTGCGGCGAGAACCGGGGCCAAACCATAGATATAGCCGTAATAGCCAGAAAGCTTGATGAGGTTTTCGCAGCCGGTGAGATGTTCGGTTGGGTCGCCGGGAGCGTAAAGCCCGATTTCCTCCAAGGTAGTATTGGTCAGCAGAAGCCGGAAGAGAGGCGCGAGCGGATCAAGAAGCTCGACGATGGCTGCCTTGAAAGCCGCCGCCTTATCTTCGAGCGTAGTTGCTGCGTCGATATCGTCGCCCAGTGTTGCGCTCGGGTGCAGGAAGGCGTCAATATCAAGCGTGGTAATGTAATCATCGACAATATCAATGATTCCTGCAAGGGATTCATTGGAGCCAATGCCCACAATCAGGGCTTTAATTTTGTTGAAGAACGCTGTGGAGAACACAGGCGGATCCATAACATTATTGCCCAGCAGCGTCCCGCCGGTCAGAAATCCGTTGATAATATCCGTTGTGCCATTGCCCGGTCCGAGGATAAGCTCAAGGATTGCGTTGAGGACAAGGTCAAGTTCCTTGTTGTGTTCGCCTACGGTGAACTTTTGAGCTTTTTCCTGCGTCCAGCCGGAGGTCGGGTCAGTATAGATATCGGTGCGCGGCACAATCGGGCCATAGCCTACGTAGACATCACTCGGGCTTACGACCTCATGCGCACCATAGAGGAACTGATAGAGTACGTCGAACAGCGCGTGGGCACCTTCTTCGTTGTCGAGCTTATCAAGCACTTGCAGGATAATTTCGCGTGTGGATTCATCCTCAAGGAAGTTATCCAGCAGGCTTCGGTTGGTGTTGACATACGCAATCACCTTGGTGATGATAGAGAAGAAATAATCGGCGACCGTAACATCAATCTTTGGATATTTGCCGTCCTCCATTGTGATAGGCGAGGGATTATCGCCTTGGAAAACGGAACCGGTACGCTTTGATGTCTTCATGTCGCCATCTTTGGAGGTTTCGAGTTTAACAGTACCAATGATGAGCGTTTTGAGGAACTCAGCGTTGCTGCCAAAGATGAAGTCATACAGGTTAAAGTTGGGAATGAGATTACCAAGCGCATCGTTGAGAACGTCGCCAAACTGGCTCAGAATGCCGTCAATGCTCAAATAATTGAAGTATTCACTGATATCAATGGAAACCAGCGGACGTACGGTATCAAGCAGCACCAGCGGGGTTTTGAGCAGGTTGCGGACAGAATCCTCAAGTGCAGAGCCGCTAAAGAGGAAGAAGAGGATTTGCGGCAGCCTGGTGAGCGCAAAGGTAATTGGGTCAGAGGCGAGCTGTCCAAGTCCATTAAAGACAGGCTGGAACAGCTTCTCAATGAAATCGGCGCCGGTCAGGTTTTTGAGCTGGTCAAAGCTGGAAAGACCGTCAGTAAAACCAAGACCCTCCATGAGCGGGATGAAGCCGTACTCATAACCGTTGTAACCCGGAATTGTGACGACCGCGCCGTTTACAGTATTGAGCAATTTGTAATCAACGTCAAACAGTAATGTCTTCAAGAAGTCCTCGAGCGGTGAGAGGAGTTTGTAGAAGGCATTGAAGAAGCCTTCCTGGCTGTCGATGACGCCATTAGACACACCGGTGATTCCGGTCCAGAAGTTGGTTGGATACTGATACGCGGAATCAGTATCGGGGGCGACTTCGAAGTTCCACGCCAGACCGATATGCTCCGCCTTATCGACTGCGGAAGTCGGCTGACCGACCTGTGCGGTGTTTGTGCAGATTTTACTTTCATCAACAAGCGGGGTGCTCGGGTCATCAGGCGAACCGCTTGACTTGAAGACGTAAGCCGCATAGGTTGCGTACTGTGTCTTTTTGAGGTTTTCAAGCTCAGCAACGGTGAATTCGCCGCCATCTGTGCCGGCTGTACCGCTCACATACTTCCAGGTTTCGTATTTCGGCTCAACCGTTTGGTAGGTTGCTTCGGAATACGAATCGGAGTAGTACTTCAGGAAGTCAAGCTCCGGAACAATGGCGCGGACAAGGTTAATGGTTTCGCCAAAGCTGCCTTCGGGGCCGATGTAGCTCAGCAGGAGATCCTTGACAAGGTCAAAGGTTGCGTTGTTGTAGACGTTCTCGCCAAGGAGCTTATCCACCATGCCGTCCAAATCGAAGAGCTTGCCGCCGGTAAGCGCCGCGATTAGTTTGTTGAGAATGCCCGTAGCTTCGTCAAGGTTGATGTGTTCGGTACGGAACTCAAACGGGTCATAGACCTTGGTTGTTGTGCCGTAGTTGACGTCGCGCATGGCGTAGCCGTTACCAGCGGGGCCGGTATACGGCGCGTGAAGCTCCGCCAGCGCCGCGATGGCCGTTGCGGTGTTAAAGTCGCCCAGAAAATCAACGCCGAGGTTGCCCATTGTTTCCGGGTTAAGGACAGACTGGAGGATCCCGTAGAACATATTGGGGATTTCGGTATCCACATAGGCGCGCGTTTGCGTGCCGGCGCGCTTGCTGGCGATTTCCGGCGGCGTTTTGACCGGGCCATACATGCCCAAGGTGATATCCAGCAGGCCGCTGGGCAGCAGCGTGGCTGCATCCGGTGCAACGCCAAGCAGCAAGTTCTCCAGAGAACCCGCCTTGAGGTATTGGTCAAGGCTTGACAGGTCAACCTGCTCGCCCACGTCAACCACGATTGAGTCCAGCGGGTTAACAAGGTTTTCCATAACGGTTGTGCCTGTTCCTGCTGCACGAGCGCCAATTAAATAATAGTCTTTGACCATGCAGACGGAATATTTTTGGCTTGACGACCAACCCGCAAACGGGGAGCTACCCGCAGTATCCGGTGTCCTGCCGTTGCGCGAACCGCCGGTGAGTGCACCATTGGCAAGATCTTCAATTAAGGAGGAGCACCCTCCAGGGGTACCCAATTCAATCATGCCGTTAACATCCGGGGTGATTTCAGTCTTGAGCGTACCTTGCAGCAGCGGCGCAATTCTGTCGAGGCTGACTGCATAGGACAGGTTCGGCAAAAGGCGGAGTATTTCGTTCAAAGGCTTGCCGCCAACGTTTATAAGCAGCTGATCAACCGGCGCGAACAGCTTGTTCACAAAATCTACGCTGGCGGTTCTTGCGGAGTCTGCGCTGTAGGTGTATTTGGGCCATGCTACGTTACCGGTGGTACCATTGGCATACTTACCGTTGCTGCCATACCAACCCGTACCGCCGGTCATGCCCATAGTCGTATTGATCGGGTCGCCGTCGTAAGACAACCGTCCAAAGTGCCAGATATTAGAGCCTGCAGCACCTGAACCCAAAAATCTCCAGTCACCATCCTGATCTCTAATTTCTACCCAGCCGGGGATGCGGTTATCCTTCACGGTACCCTCGGTGCCGTTATACGTGATGCCACGCAAAGCCTCAGCGCTTGGAATCTTGTTATAGACGGACTGTGCGGAGGCTGTGTCAATCCCGGCAAGCGCCTCGAGAATCGGAGTGACGACCTTTGCGAAGCCGTCGTTGCCGGAAGCTTCCAGCGTCAGGTAAATGGCCGAAACCCTCATGGGAACATCGGTTCCGCCCGAAGTATAGGTGCCCCAGCCGTTGTCTTCACCCTGCTGACCGTTCAGGTAACCAATTTTGGGGTTAAAGCCAACATACCTTTGCCCGAGGAGCAGCGCTTGCAGCAGCGGGAAGATACCTGTGAGGGCATTGCCGACCGCGCGCTTAAACTTGGCCGCCTTTTCCGCCGGAGTAAGCGACGGATTGTCAAGACCCCAGTCAAGCGTAAGCTTACCGACCGGCTTGTTGGTGAGTATGCTGCCAAATTCGTCGGTTTCGTATGTGATTGTGCCGTCCGCGTTGACCGTCGGCTTGAAGATTGACGGGTCGCGCCAGGTATCAATGTTATACTTGTAACCGCTGCTGCCGCCCGCGATATTACGCGCAACCTTCAATTCCTCGTCGATCGTACTAATCGCATATCCGGTTGGGTTTTTGAGGGCGTTCGCAGCCGCGGCAAACTCAGTTGCGTCAATGGCGCTGCCCAGCAGGTCCGGATAGAGCCTCAAGTCGGAGAGGGTATTGGCATTTGTGAGGCTGTAAAAGCTTCCAATATTGCCACTGCCATCAGTGGCAAAGCCAGTACGGTTGTTGGATATTGTTGAACCGGTGTTTGCCAGCAGGGAGTGGAGCGAGAAGATGTGCAGTGTGGAGCTTGCGGAGAGGTCCGCCGGAAGCACAAGACCGCCGGTCAAGCCTGCAAACACATTTTCAAACATGGGCAGAACCATGCCGTAAAGCAGCTGCACCAGCATGTTGACGATATCGTTGCTATAGACCATGTTGGCCAGCGCGCTTTGGATAATGGTGTTTGCATTGACGGGGCCCGCCGAAGTGTTGACGCCAAGGCTGCTCAGGTCAACGCCCAGCGCGTCAAGGATTTTGGAGAGGTCGCCGTTGCTGCCGGCCATACCGTCAAGCGAACTGATAAGGGACTGCAGCTGCGTTCCCTTGAGGACATAGTCTTCACCCGGCTCACGGGCAGCGTCCTTGCCGCCGGTCACCCCCGGGAGCGCCGGATTGTCAACGGTGTCGCCGTAGCGGGTGGCATAAGTGCCGGTGAACTGGTCGCCGCCGGTGTACCATTTGACTTGGCTCCAGTATGCGTTCGGATTGCTCTGGAACTCATCGACGACCGCTTTCACAACAAACATCAGGAAGAGGTAGTCGCCAATGACGGTACGTCCCGTCACGGAGGAATATTTGCCGCCGTCCTTGCCATAAATGCTGTTGTTATACAGGCGGATTCCATCGGGCAACGCGGAGAGCGCCCAAACGTTTGTATTATTGATGTACTTGACGGCCTCTGCGGGCGTAAACTTATCAATAATATCCTGAGGGAACATGTTGACGATGGCATAGGCGAGCTTATAATTGCTTACGTTAACTTTCAGTTCGCCGCCATCCCACTCAAACATTCCCTCGAGGTCATATTTGGCATACTTCTCCATGGCCTGCTCAACATATGGCTGCAGGCGGCCGGCGATTTCGTAGCCGGTGTTGTCAATCATCACCTGAGGAACAGCTTTACCCCAGTTGTTTTCGGCGTAATTGTTGTCACGCGCCTGGTTGGGGACAGTCATGGGGGTGGTCATCTCAAAAATTTCGTTCCACCAGAGTGTACGCCCAAGCGCTGTGAACGCGGAGAGCGCCGCGTCACTGTCGGTATTGTAACCGGCGTATTTATCGTTGAGGTTTTTGAAGAGCGTAAACAGCGTTGAAACCGAAGCCGCCGAAAGCTCTTGCGGTGTGCTTGGCTGCGACGTGAACCAATCGCGGTACGCATACCACGCGGGCTCCCAGCCGGGAAGCTTTTTGCTGCCGAGAATCTCCGAATAGATATTGACACGGTAGCTGTACTCGTCACGCAATGCCCTGAAGATGGTATCCAGCTTGCCAAAATCCGGGAAGAGCGTCGCCTTATCGCCGCCAAGCATGGTGACGATGTTATTGTAGTCGGCGGCGAGCGCCAGCAGGTTGAGGATATTGAGCGTGGAGAAGGGCAGCGACGCGTCGGAGAATTTATAGACCGCATGGAGCAGCGCTTCCTCGGTTGCGTCAATGCCGTCGGTCACGTCAATTTGATCCAAAACGCGGATTTCGTCGGGATCGTTGGAGTTCCACAGGCTGTTGCTCTCGTCGTCAACCTGAACGCCCTTGTGGTAATCAGGGTAATTGGGATTCTGCGCATTGACGAAGGCCTGAATATCGTCCTTTTTGACGGCCCAGGACCACATGCTGTAAACCAGATTACAGTTATAGACCCACGCTTCCGTCTGACCCAGCGTCGTATCAAAGCCGCTATAACCGGTGATGAAATTTTGAATGTAATAGAAGATAGATTTGCCGGGCTGGTCGGTGCTGTTGGTGATCATGGTGGACCTGGCGGCCTCAAGTGTTTGATAGGCCGTCAGGGCGTTTTGATAGAGGAACTTGATATCGTCCAGCTCAACCTTGGCGGGACCTGTGCGGTTCAGCCCATCATAGGTGTGGGTAGCATTCTCTTGATCGTTGATGATGGTTTGCGCAAGGTTGGTCGCCTCCGAAGGCGTGAGATGGCCGCCGCCGTTATTGAAGGTGTTTGTGGGAGCGGACACCCAGTAGCCGGTATCGGCGCCGGCTGTGTAGAATTGATTAAGCGCTTCATAAAGCTCAACGATGGCAATCGCGTCGTCAACCTTTTTGAGCCAGTCCGCTTTGTAGGAGTTGGTGATGTATTTATCGAAAATGGCCGTAGCTTCCGTTGTATTGGCAAACATGCCCGTGCCAACGATATTATCAATCGCGTCCATTCTCACTGAATCCCAAACAGTGGTTTTCAGTCCCTCAAGCGTGGTCACGTCGGGGTAAGTTTCCGCCAGATATTTAACGGTTGTGTTTGCGCCGCACCACGGGCTGGTGTAAATCCAGTTGAGCCACTGCTTTATGGTGGTGCCGTTAGCCTTGGTGCTGCCTGCTGTGAATGACATGGCGGAAAGGTAGTCGGTATACACACGCACGACAGAGCCGTAGTCTGTGTCGGGCGACGCTATATATTGCTGTATAAAATCATTGACGTCATCTTTATACTTCCCACTCGGTGCCGTGGCGAATCTTTTACGTGTATGCGTAACACTCAGCGTGCCGTCCAAATCAATTGAATCCGGGATTTGGCTTATAGAATCGTACTCTTTAAACGCCGTAACCAAATCGCGGGTATAATCCTGCGTGTTTGTCCGGGTGCTGCTGGGGTTGTAAGTGGCATCAGTCGGGGACCAAGCGTCCTGCGAAGCCCACAGCCAATTATCACAGCCATCCTCTATCCATTGAATACCATGGCGTGAGAACGCGGCATCCTTGATGATTTGAGTGCTTGAGGGAGCACCGTCTGCGCCCCCATTATTATAATAGCTAATGTTTGTAAAAAGGCCACTCAAGCCCTTTGCGGACAAGACCTCATCAACGGTGTCGGCAAAGTTTGTTCCAACAATACCGTCAAGCGCAGTATAACGTTCACTCCCGGAGCTGGAAAGGTACGTTATTTCTTGGGTCATAGTGCCTTGGTTTACATCCGCCGCAGTAAAGGAAGCGGCAGCAAGCTGGGCGGCGCGGAAGTTATCGCCATTATTTTTGGCGGTTACGGCCCCTGCCCAGGAGCTGGTATATGTTGCGCCGGCATCAATCTGCAGCGCCGGCATCAGCAGCGGCAGCGCAACAACAACCGCCGAGAGGACCATGAGAAAGCTCATAAAGCCGCTCAGCGTTCGCCGCGCGGGTATGCGCATTTTGTGAAGGATTCTTGACATAAAAATCATCTCCTTAATATTTTGCATGCGGACTGCGTTTGTGTGTACCCGGATTGCTTTTGCTTCGCGGCGGCCTTCGCTGACCTCAAATGCCGTCCGCCGCAGGGCTTCCGGGCGCTTCTCCGTCTGTTTTTTCTCCGCCGTTGCAAACGGATACACCTCGGGCAGAACTTTACACAGTTATTTTACGCTTTGTTCCATCAATTGTCAAGCGATTCGGCTTCGTCAATATGTAGAAATTTCGTCCTGATTTTTGTGCAAAATGACGAAAGCGTTACGCTTTGTTGACGATTAGGCAATAATTTGTTATACTTTTAGTGTCTGTTTTGTGATGTTATTCACATGATATGCGGCCCGTCGTCAAAGAATGAAGCTTTGGGGCGCGGCGTTATCCTTACGGCAAACCCATATCATACAGGGCACATTTGACCATGCGGCTAACGTGCCGCAAGCCGGCTAACCTTCCCCGGCCTGCGGCATGAAATATAGCAAAAACAAACACTGAAGGAGAAAACCCATGAAGAAAAAAACAAGCCTGCAATTTCTCGCTCAAGCCGCGGTTATCGCCGCGGCGTACACGGTGCTGACTTGGCTGGCGAGCCTGGCCGGGCTGGCGTACGGTCCTGTTCAGTTCCGTTTTTCGGAGGCGCTGACAATCCTGCCGGCCCTGACGCCTGCCGCAGTTCCCGGGCTGACCGTCGGCTGCTTTCTATCGAATCTGCTGAGCACAAACGGTCCGCTCGACGTGATTGTAGGTACCGCCGCCTCCCTGATCGCCGCCATACTCACTTATCTCACGCGCCGCGTAACAGTAAAGGGGCTGCCTTGGCTGGGTTCATTGTTCCCGGTTGCGGTTAACGCAATCATGATTGGCTGGATGATTACATTTTTCATCCCGGACGGCGGAGCGTCATGGGAGGCGTTTTTGCTCAACGCGGGGACGGTTGGCCTTGGGCAGCTGGTGTGCTGCGCAGGCGGAGGTCTGCCGCTGTTTGCGGCGTTGAAGCGCATACCGGCACTGCGGCTGCAGCGGGATTGATTGACGACGGCTTGCGGTTCGGACGCCGCCGTCAAGCTTGACGGGATACGCCATAAATAGTATAATATAGCGTATTTTGCAAAAAGGACGTATGGAACATGAAAACAATTGGTATCCTCACCAGCGGCGGCGACAGCCCGGGCATGAACCCGGCTGTACGTGCGGCGGTTATGGCGGCGCACAGCGCGGGGATTAAGGTTTTGGGAATCAACCGCGGCTACGCCGGCATGATGGAGAACGATTTTGTTGAGCTAACCCCCGCATATGTGGCGGACATCGTCAACCGCGGCGGGACAGTGCTGTTTTCGGCACGCAGCAAAGAATTTTGCACCGAAGAGGGCATGGCGAAGGCGATTGCCAACTGTCTCGCACGCGGAATTGAGGGAGTGGTCGTCATTGGCGGCGACGGTTCTTTCCGCGGCGCGCGTGATTTGAGCGAACGCGGTCTGCCCTGCGTAGGCGTGCCCGGCACGATTGACAACGACATCGCGTGCACGGACTACACCATTGGCTACGACACCTGTCTGAACACCGTCGCCGAGATGGTAGACAGAATCCGCGACACAAGCTACAGCCACGACCGCGTGATGTTCGTGGAGGTTATGGGACGCGGCGCTGGCTGGCTGGCACTGAACAGCGCGGTAGCAGCTGGTGCGACTACCGTGCTCCTGCCGGAAATTGAGTGGGATTTTGAGCGTGATGTACTGGCCGCCATCCGCCGCGAACAGGCGCAAGGCAAGCGGTACTTTATCATCATTGTGGCGGAGGGCTGCACGGCGGATGGGAAGGAATCCGTAGACGAGCTTGCGAAGCGCACACAGGCGGCAACCGGACTTGAGTGCCGCGGCGTAGTGCTCGGTCATGTGCAGCGCGGCGGCATACCTACCGTGCGCGACAGGGTTGTTGCGGCGCAAATGGGCACATATGCGGTCAAGTTGTTAAAGGAAGGGATTGGAAACCGTGTGGTTGCGCTCAAGGCGGAAGCAGTAGTGGATTACGACATCTTTGAAGCGCTGAAAATGAGCAAGGCGATTGATGCAGAGCTTTGCGCGCTGGTCAGAGGGTTAGTCACTACATCTCACGTTTCTTAAAAATGCTTGCTTTTAGCCAAAGGAGGATTCAGACTATGAATAGCATTGAGTTTGGTGCACTGTTGCATCAAGAACTGAAGTTTTATGCCTAGCCGAGTCCATACAACTTGTTGTGGTTGACATCATAATTGTGTCGTTTGCCGCTTTGCATTCTTAACAAGATGATGAAATTTGAGTGTCTCTTCTATGGCATGAAAACACTCCTGTATGGGGTTCCGGTCGCGGCAGCAATTACCCACTTAATTTACAAAAGCCTTGAACATACTGTGAAACTCTCATTCCAGCTCCCTTGAGGCAGCATTGGAATCAGCGCAACCAGTGTGTTCTTCGTAGTTTTTTCCGCCATACTGTATACGGTGGGGAAAAATTAAAAGCGTAAATGTGATTGACACACTGCGTGATGATGTTGTGTAAGCCTTGTATTCAAAAGAGGGTATCAATCAATACCCTCTTTTTCGTCCCACAATATTTTACTCGCTGATTACAAACACTTTTGCGTCGTGACCCGCAACAGATACCTTAGAGTCTTTGGGAACAGCAAGTGTTTTTCCACTCCACAGTTCTTTTAGCTTCTTGGCACCTTTGGGCAGCGGCAGGGTAAATTGCTTATCCTCGTTATCGAAATTGAATACCGCAAAATATGCCTTACCGTCAATGGTAGCGGTGTAGATATTTGCGGCAGTGCCCCGAATTTCCGTTGGGGTGAATACCGTGCGATTCTTTGCAAGCGCCATAATATCCGGATTTTTGAGCAGTAAATCAAAGCGTTTTTGTGCGGAGGCTTTGTCCTTAGGCGGATTGTTGAACGCGTCTCCCTCCAAAAATGAAGCCAAAATGATACCGCTTGTAACGCGGGCACGCGCCTCATTCTCCTCCGCACGCCCATTATCATTGCCCCAAACAATAATGTGGTCGGGATCGGGGCAGGCATAAATCTCGCGCTCCCAAAAGCCAAAGCTCAGGGAATTGAGCATGTACTTTGTCTCCCCAATACCCCAAAAGGTGTCGCAAGCCATGCGCCGTCCGTGGGCATATTGGTGCGGGAAAATCGGCGCTATAGAAAGATTGATGAACATTTTATCCGCAACCTTGTCCGCAATTTGCTTCATGCCCTTGTTGTAGGCCTGCAAACCTGTCTGGACGGACTTATCGTAGTGTGCGCCCTCCATAGCTCCGTGGCTGATGAAGTCCAGCTTGATGTACGCGAAGCCTGCGTCAAGAAAGCTCTGCAAATCCTTGTCTATTTTCTCAATTACGGCCGGATGTGTGGGGTCGAAGGCGTATGCGCCATCCCATGCGGGGAGTATCTCTCCGTTTTTATCGCGTAAAAGTGCGTCATAAAGCGGTTGGCCCTTCAGCTCTTTCGGCTTGCTCCAGCAGGCGAACGGCGTATAATACATCCCTGCTTTTTGCCCGTTTTTGGCGCAGTGCTCAACAAAAGCCTTCGCCGCTTCATCTGTGGGCAACGCGCTTTGCCAACCGGCGTCAAGGTTAATGTAAACCGAGTCGTTTTCATCCGTCTGCCAAACAGGCTGAAGCTCCGCTTTGTAATAGTCAGAGATGGCAAAGGCGACGTCTTTATTTAGCCCAAACTGCACCACGCCCCAACTGCTCCAGCCCAGTGGCGCATTGCCCGACCATTCCAGAGGCGGGGCAATCGCTGCGTTGACCTTGCCGTAGGTATCCAACCCGTTGTGCCAATCGTCAAACGCGGCGATGAGGATTGTTGGCGAGATTACTTTATCCCCTGAAACAGCACCATGCAACTGCGTATCGCGTGTCGTCGAATCCGCCGCACCGCCATACACGAAAAAGTACTCCATCCCGTCCTCGGAGCCGTTCCACTCAATGCCTGTTTTCCAAGTATCGTGTGTTACACTGCCAATGACCACTGCGGAATCTGTTTCACTGTTAAGGAGCGCAGTCAATTCATGACTGGAGCCGGAGCCATTCGCATCGGATGTTGTAAAATTGGCATAGCCGTCATTATCAAACGGTACTTCCAGAAATTCTGTGCCGCCCGTCAAGCTCTTGTAACTCAGCGTATAAATTGGCGCAATCCAATTTGAGGAGCCGCCGTAAGCCGTAACGTTCGTCAGCAGACAGCCTTCCTTAAAAGTGAATTCCTGCACAAGTGTCACAGCGCCGGCCTTCTTGTGTTCAAATGTGACGACATTGCCTGACTTAGCCACCGTATGTGTTTCGTAATCCTGCGCATAGACGCGGCGGCCATCAATGGTCGCCGCACAGAATGCATCCTGCAACAATTCGCGCCCGTCTTGCACCACTGAGTATGTACCGTTGGCCCTATCCAGCGTTAATGTTATGCCGCCGTCTTCGTATTTTGCAATATCAGGAGTATTGGTCAGACTTGCGGGCGGCAGCGGAGTCGCCCCTTCTTCAATGCTGATTTTGTCCAGGTTGGGTGCGTACCAGTCCTTGCAGCCAAAGCGCAGTGTATTCCTCCCCTTTTTTAGCTGAATTTGGATGCGCTTTGTACGCTTGGATCGCCAGTTATCGCCTGCACAGGGAATTTTAAGCACGTCTCCGTTGACTGTCAGGTCCAAATAGCGGTCGCTGCTACCGGAAAAATAATGAATTACAAGGTAGTAAAGCCCGTCCTCCGGAACAGTTGGGCGGAAAATAACGCCGGCATCTTTCTTGTTGCCGTCATCAGAACCGATATAACCCACCGCTTGAAAAAATGAGGCGTTGAGGTTGATGTTCAGGTGTGTACCCCATTCGCGTAACGCAAACTCGGCTTGCCTGGTGTAGAGCATGCCTGACTCTGGGCGTGCGGCTACGAACACAATACATGCCAGCGAAATCAGCAGCAAAACAATGATAAAGGCGCATACGATTAAAAATTTACGCATTTTCGGAAACCTCCGGTTTAGTTATAAATTTCTTTTGCAGGTAAGTATAACAGATTTATATTTTGCTTGCAAGGGTAAAGCGTTGGCGGCGCCGGTTGAAGCGGATAAATCAGGAAGCGGGATTCATGATTTTTCAAAAGAAAAAAGCCCTGATCAATCAAGGCTTTTTCAGTTGCTCATCATCACGGACGCATCAGGAACAGTTGCACGCAGGCAGTGCCATAAACACCAACCGCGAGTTCCTTAAACTGCGCGTTCAAAATGTTGGCACGGTGAGCGGATGAACCCATCCACTGGTCAACTGCCAGTTTTGGGGAATTGTTTGTCGCCCACTGTAGATTTTCACCGGCTCCCATAAATGAAACGCTGAAATCATCCAGTACGCTTGACCATTTGCGGCCGTCCGGACGCGTGTGCGAGAAGCTTTGAGAAGCTTCCTGAGCACGGACCTGTGCCGCACTCCAAAGGCCTGCCGGAGCACGGCCTAGCGGCGCAAGACCATTATTTACACGCTCAATATTGGTCAGGCGCAGAATCTCATCCGCAAACCGAGCCGTTGTGCCAAAGGGAGACTCTACCGTGGTGGTTTCCGGTTTGGTGGCGGTTGTGGATTTTCGTGTCGTCGTGACGGGCTTCTTTGTTGTGGTAATCGCTTTTTTGGTGGTGGCAACAACCTTTTTAGTAGTCATCACAGATTTCTTGCCAGTTGTAACGGGCTTGACCGTCGTTGTAATAGTCTTTTTGGGCATCGTTACAGATTTGGGGTTGGTTGTAGCCGGAGGGCTTGTCCTCGACGGCGCCGTTGGTTTTGAAGCGGACGTGCTTGACGCCGCACTGTCTTTTGTTGAGATTGCCTTAGTTGTGCCCGATGCCACGGTAGTTGCTTTGCTGCTTTGCGCAGCGCTTCCTCCAGTAGTTCCGGCTTGGCTATTTGGCGTTGTGCTTTCGCGTGGCTGTGCGGTCACCGGCTCCGTTGGCGCAGACAGATTTTTATGGATAACGCATCCAAGTGTACTGCCAACTACAAGCAACAAGCCGATGAGTAATGCTGCGGTCGGTTTTGGTAATGATTTCATGTTCTCTCACTCCATTTTGCAGTCAACATTTTGGCGTTGACGGCACGATGATGCTCTTTAAGTAAAGAGCATAGCTGTAAACAGCTTTTGAGAGTATAACATGGCTTTTGTCGACCGTCAAGGGCGAAATGTTGGCGAATGTAACAAATTTACGGGGAATTTTGTGTGGCCTGGTTGGTGGGATTGAGCCTGTTTAGGTTGAAAAATAGGGCTTTAACAGCATTTTTGGATAATATAGGGTTTCCATATTTCCGAGGTATCTCGGCAAGGCTGTTTGCGTTACATTGGTTCGTGAGCGGGTGCTTGGCTCATTGCCTTGGCTCCAGCGCGGCGAACGCAATGGCAAATGCCATTTTCTCCTGATATTCCGTACTCTTTAGTTTGTCCCGCTCGCCGGGGTTGGAAAGAAAGCCGCACTCCGCCATCACTGCGGGCGCTTTGGCGTAGGTCAGGATATAAATATTGTTGCCGGCAGGTTTTATCTTCCTTTTATTCTCCGGCTGAAGCAGCTTAGTGATTCGTTCTTGGATTTTAAACGCAAGCGCTTGGCTCTCCGGGTTGTTGGGCGAATAAAATATCTGCGTACCTTTTTGTGCCGTATTTGGATATTTGTTTTGGTGTATGCTGATGAGCACAGCATCCTTGGTGTTATTTACCAAATCTGTACGGTTGTGGATATCCGATACTTTTTGCTGGCGGATTGTATCTGCGCCGGAACTGTGTATACTCCTGTCGTCCTCCCGCGTCATGATGACTTCGCAGCCAAACGCACGCAGAAAATCCCGCACGCGCAGCGCAATGGCAAGATTGATATCCTTTTCAACCGTACCATCTGCGCCTACCGCGCCGCCGTCCGCACCGCCATGTCCTGCGTCAACAATAAAGATAGGACGAGCGGTCCGGGCGGCGGCGGAAATTGCCTGCTGATTTCCTTTATCTACCAAAAAAAACAGCATCACTGTTGTTAAGAAAACAGCGAAAACGAGTAAGGGAAAGATATTTTTTTTAGTTATATGAAATAACCCTGATATTTTATCTTTTAACATGTGCGCCTCCAAGCGTATAAGAAAAATACTTATGGGAAAACCTATGCCTATGGAAGAGAAAAAATCACCAGCCAAAGGATTGCTGAGCACGGGCATCGGCTTTTTGGTGGGCGTTATCAACGGATTTTTAGGAGCTGGTGGCGGTATGCTGGCAGTGCCGCTCTTAAAGTCGCGCGGATTGGAACAAAAGCAGGCGCATGCCTCTGCCATTGCGGTCATTTTTCCGCTGACCTTGGTAAGCGCGGCAGTGTACCTCGTTGGTGGCAAGGTATCGTTTGGCGATGCGCTGCCGTATTTACCGGCGGGAGCCATCGGCGCAGTTGCAGGGATGTTCATTCTGCCACACATTCCTGATAAGCTTTTGCGCAAAACATTTGCAGCGTTCATGCTTTGGGCTGGTTTTAGGATGGTAACCAATAAGTAGGGGAAACAGCAAAAGTATCCATGGAGGTGGACATGGCCTGGAATATTGTGGCAGCATTTTTTTCCGGCATGGCGGCTTCTCTTGGCCTGGGCGGCGGCGGGATTTTGCTGTTGTATCTTGTTTTGGCGCTGAACATGGAACAGTTGCAAGCCCAAGGTATCAACCTGATATTCTTTCTGCCGTGTGCGGTGATTGCGATTATCTTCTACACCAAAAAGCGCTTGATTGATTGGAAAGCCGCACTGCCGATTCTTGCGGGCGGTTTGCTCGGGGTCGGTCTTGGGGTATGGATTGCCGGAGTTGTAACGGCGGAGTGGCTCGCACGGATTTTCGGTGGTTTTTTGTTGCTGCTGGGTTTGAGGGAATTTTTTTTTCGAAAAACAAAGTCAACGAAAAAAAGAAAATGAAGTCAGGAACAAAATAGCGGCGTTATATTGGCAATAGTTGTGCCCCAACTCAAATCTTTTTTGGCAGTAGCCAAATAGCGTGTCTTGTGATATAATAAAGAATTATGTCCGCGATTATTTTCCAGAAGGCTTTCCCGCCCACACGCGCATTGATATGCAATTCCAAAGAACAGTTTTGTTATAAAGATGAAGAACAGATTTGTCCTCTATTGTTTTTACATATCTAGACGGCAGTGTGCATATCGCTTTGATGGCGACAAAACGTTCTTTTGCCCACATGAGTGACGGCAAGCTTTTCATGCGGCATTTTCGGACGCACCTTGCGGCGATTGGACTTCACCGCATTGGATTATGTATATATTTTTTTCGCCACAATCAAAATCAATCTATGCTGTTACGGTTAACTTCCATAAAAAAGACTTTTCAATTATTAAAACACATAAAGATTTATGAGAACAGGGCATTACTATAATTAAAATACGGAGAGTGGTAAGTATATAACCACTAAAAAAGCTCATCTATAATGATAAGCTTTTGCATTGCAATTTTGTCGAACATATGTTATACTGTGTGCACAGTGCGGTCAGTGTGCCAGTGCTATAGGATTAAAAACCGTGGAGAAACCTATTGGATATTGAATTACAAGAGCTTTCCGGCACAGTGGAGTCCGTTACCTTCCGCAACGCGGAAAACGGCTTTACTGTGTTTGATTTTGATAGTGGCGGAACGCTCACCACCGTAGTTGGCGTGTTGCCGGAGGTTCAGCCCGGCGAGCTGCTCAACCTGCGCGGTACATGGCAGGATAATGCCCAGTGGGGAAGGCAATTCCGCGTGGAGCTTTGTGAGCAGCTAATCCCGCACACCGCGGCGCAAATGCTCAAATATTTGTCGTCTGGTACGGTCAAGGGGATTGGCCCTGCAACTGCGCAAAAGATTGTGGAAGCCTTTGGCGATAGAACCTTTGACGTGCTGGAAAACTCGCCCGGGGAGCTTTTAAAAATCCGCGGCATGAGTGAAATCAAGGCAAAGCTCGCATCTGACGATTTCAAAAAGCAATTTGCCCTGCGCAGCGTAATGATTGCTCTTGAGCAGTTTGGCATGACGCCCGCCGAGTGTACAAAGACGTACAAGGTCTTTGGGGTAAATGCGGCGGACACGGTGCGGCGCAACCCATACGCGCTCTGCGAGGAGCGAATAGGTATTGGGTTTGACCGTGCGGACGTAATCAGCGTCAGTCTGCCGGAACCTCCGCAAGCGGGAATGCGCACGCGCGCGGGGATTATGCACGTCCTGCGTCAGGCGCAATATAATGATGGGCACACCTGCCTGCCACGCGAGGAAGCAATCCGCAGATGCAGTCAGGTCATCAACGCGCCGTGGGAAGACGCGGAGGAGGCGCTTGAGTTTCTTCTGCGCGAAAACGCTTTATATGAGGAGCTTTTTGCCGAACGTCATTTTGTGTTTTTGCCGCCAATCCACAAGGCTGAGAACAGTGCGGCGGCGCGCTTAAAAGTATTTTTGGAGTTCCCTCCGGCGGGCAGTCAGGCATTGGACGATGAAATCGCTAAGGTAGAAGCCGAGAGCAGTATCGTTTACGGCAAGCTTCAGAGGGAAGCGATACGTACGGCGGCGGAAAAGGGTATGCTGATCCTCACGGGTGGACCGGGCACGGGCAAAACCACCGCAATCCGCGGGATACTGAGCCTGTTCAGGCAGCAGGGCCTAGAGGTTGCGCTAGCCGCGCCAACCGGCCGCGCCGCAAAACGCATGAGCGAACTTGCGGGCTGTGAGGCAAAGACAATCCATCGCCTGCTGGAGGCGGAGCGCACGGAGGACAACCGTCCGCCGCGTTTTCAGCGCAACGCGCAAAATTTGCTGGGATGTCAGGCGCTGATTTTGGACGAGCTTTCGATGGTAGACGCATATCTTTTTGCGGCGGTGCTGGATGCGCTGCCACTTGGTTGCCGTCTCGTTATGGTTGGCGATGCCGATCAACTTCCGGCAGTTGGTGCAGGCAACGTTTTGCATGATTTGCTTTCTGCGGATACCCTGCCTGCCGTCCGCCTTACAAAAGTTTACCGTCAGGCAATGGAGAGCCTGATTGTTGAGAACGCGCACCGTATTATTGACGGTGAGCCGCCGCTTTTGCGTGAGAAAAATCGGGACTTTTTCTTCTTATCCATGCCGAACCCGGCGCTTTGCGGCGGGCTTGTCCGTGAGCTTGTAGCAGAGCGTCTGCCCAAGGCATATGGTTTTGACCCACTGACAAGTATTCAAGTGCTCTGCCCGTCGCGTAAAGGCGCAACGGGGACGATTTCTCTCAACGCGCTTTTGCAGAATGCGTTGAATCCCGCTGGGCCAGGTAAATCCGAGCACCCGCATGGGTCGCGGATCTTCCGCGAGGGGGACAAGGTTATGCAGATGAAGAACAATTATGACCTTGAATGGGAAGACGGACTTGGTGAGAAGGGTCGCGGAATTTTTAACGGAGAGCTTGGCATTCTGCGCGAGCTTGACCTGCGGGGACGCGAAATGTTGATTGAATTTGACAGCCGCTTGACGAGCTATCCTATAGATAAGCTTGAGGATTTGGATTTGGCGTATGCCGTCACGGTGCACAAAAGCCAGGGCAGCGAGTTTGAGGCCGTGGTGCTGCCGGTATGCGGCGTGCCAACTCCGCTGGCGTACCGGTCGTTGCTCTATACGGCGGTGACGCGCGCTAAACGGTTATTTGTGGGCGCCGGCAACCGCGAAGAACTGCTGCGTATGACAGCCAATGTCCGCGCAGGGCAGCGCTTTAGTGGGCTGGCGGCGTTTTTGCAAGAGTGAGGCGAGTGGTTATTATTGCTTGGTGCGTTATAATATAATACATGGCTCCACCGTTACAGCGCTTTTTTCTTTTTGATTATGCCGGCCGCAGTGCAAATCAATGCCGCAAACAACAGCGCAGCCAGGATAATCGCTTTTACATTCGCGTCAATGTGTTTGTCCGTCCAGCAGCTCAAATCTATCGCTTGCAGGCTGAACACGGCATTGCCTTCATAAAGCCAGTTGAGCGTAAAATCCAGTGCCATTTGGTGTATACCAAACACAATCAGACAAAGTGCCGCCTTAAAACAAGCGTGGATTTTGGCATAGCGGATTATCAGCATAAGCGCCCACGGCAGGCAGGCGGCGATTAGAGTTGTGGGCACGGCAAGCTTGAAGAACAGATCGAATTTGCCGATTGTTAACAGTGTGACTACCTCAAGCGCAAACAGCAAAGCAGTATTTATTACAAAGTAGCATAGTGCTTTGTGGCGCAGATATGGCTCGGGTAGTGATGTTCCCCGCAGCACAAACGGCAGAAAAAACACTGAGAAGCCTAAAAGTACTGCAAAAAACGCAATGAAAAACCAGTTCAACAGACCACCGGTCAATACTGCGCAGAAAAACATTAGCATATTGAGCGAAAGGTAAAATGAGCCAAGTGCCCATAGTCCGGTATTTTCTTTGATGAGTACCGGTATGCAAGTCAGCGAAAAACCGACCGCAATTGATGCGGCAGTGACGAAAACCGCAGGGATATTCTCCTGCACCAAGAAAACCGGCGTGAGCGACGCAAATAGAACCATATATAAAATATAAAAGAACCGAAGATAAAGCTTGTTCCGCCGCTTGAGCGCATTAAGCTGTTGAACCATTCTGCGGCCGTCCAAATCGTCGCTGGAGGTCAGCAGCTCGTGCTCGGTTATGTCAAGCAGCCCGCACAGTGCCGTTACCAAGGTGATGTCAGGATATGAAAGCCCGCGCTCCCATTTGGATACCGCAGATTCGGTAACGTAAAGGCGCATGGCAAGGTCGCGCTGGGTCAAGCCGTGCGCTTTGCGTTTTTCGCAGATAAAAGCGCCAAAGTTGGTTTTTTCCTGCATGATGAGGACTCCCTTTTGTTTTGGATTTGTCCTCAGTATAACAATGGCGGCAGTCAAAAGTCAATGATTTTACACGGTTTTACCGCCCGACTTATGGTCGAGTGCAGGTTTGGTGGACAATACGTCGCCGTTAACGTCGGAAATACCGGATCCACTTTCCGCCAAGCTGTTATGCTTCTGAGCTGTATGCAACACTTGAGGAAGAACACACAAAGCTGTGGTATCTGAGCGCATGCGCTTTGTTTGATTTGTTTCAAGAAGAGCAAACCACGGGAAAAATCACTTACCCGGAGGAGGGATAGGCAATGAGCAAGCAAGGTGAATTCCTAATCTACTGCCTTGAAATGTATCGCATGGCTAAAAAAATGACTGGTAAACAAGCCATTGAGCTTTTCAAGAAGTACGGCGTTTCAGACTATGTGATGTCGCACTATGAGGCATTGCACACAACAGGGTGGCAATATATCGTTGACCATGGAAAACACAGCGTGCAGTGTTCGCATGGCCCGGCTGTCTTTCAATTTTTTTGAGTCAAGCAGAAAAATAAAGGTAACGATGGCGGAGATGGAAATCAGCACAAAGAGTGTGGGAATGAATTTGTCGCGCAGGGGATACAGCTCGGCAATCCAGTCATATGCCCATTTTGCACTGCGCAGCATGAAGAAGGCGAGTGTTGCCAACGCAAAGAAGATGAATGAACCTAGGCGAGAGTGGAAAACACGGCTAAATAGGTTTTTCTTTTTCATAAATGCCTCCGGGTTTTAATTGATTGTAAAAATATACCATGATATGCGCAGGGACAAGTTTTGCCTATCCGCCCACCCCAAGGCGACAACTATTGCTGTGGTGGTGTAGTGTACCGCCTGTATTCCGGTGCTGCGGGATTGGATGCGTACTGCGGCGCATATCCTTCGCGCGCAAGCTGCCGTTTACGGTTCGCGCGTACAGCGGCAATTACAATAAAGCCGATAACGGCTCCAATGAACAGAAACACCCCGCCGAAAACGGCGATAAGTGTATAGGCAACCGGCGCGCTGACGACATTTTGCCCCGCAAGGAAAGAGCCGCGCATTAAACTGGGCTTATCAGTGCCGGAATTTTCAAGCATCGTAACGGTATACGTGCCCGCTTCGCTGACATTTATGTCGGCAACCTTGTTCCAAGTTTTCCCGTTAACGGTGAAAGAACTGTTGTTGCTTATCCATAAGTTGACCGTTGCGGCCGCTTTGCCGTCAGTGCTCTCAACGGTTATTGAGGGAGTGCTGAAAGGAAGGCCGAAATATGCAGAGTAATACAACTCAAATGTGCCCACCTCTATAAATGTCAATTTAGCTTTGCCGTCAATAAGCTCAAACTCCTGTTTGGGTGAGTTAAACGCCTGATATGCGCGTATGCCGAAGACCGTCGGCAAGGCAATCGCGGCAATCAGCAATAGTGTGGGTATGAGGAACAGTGCCGCAGATATCTGCTTTTTCATTGGAGCACCCTCATCATTCCGCCGGCGGCCGCCGAGGCGGCGACGGCGGGTTACCGGCGGAAGCTGTGGGATTAAATGGCGCATATGGTGCAGGTGTGCCGGGAACATAAGGCGCGTATGGTGCTGCTGCCGGGGCGCCGTATGCCGGTGCATAGCCATAGGGTACCTGCTGCTGTGACGCATAAAACTCAGCCTGTTTTATCTGCTTTTTGCGGCTTGACCGAATAGAGGCGATAATGATAAAGCTAACCAATGCAACAAAACCAAGGCCCAGACCGCCAATCAGGGCAATCAGAGCAATCAGAGCAATCTCAAGTCCCAGCTTGCCGATGAAAAACTCACCCTCTGCAGCGTCGCCTGTGCTGTATTTGACGGTGAACTCATAGGCGCCCGCTTCAGGTACCGCGTAAACCTGCAGCCCACCCCATGTTTTGCCGTTGATTTTCAGGCGAGGTGCTCCTGTGGTTGTGTATGGGACTGAAATGAGCTCTTCACCTGTCTTGGTGTTAACAGCAGTAATTTTTAGCTTGGTATAGAAAAAGCCCGGCGAGTCGTTGTTAGGAACCGAATAAAGCTCGAGTATGCCTGTGCCGTCAATCTTCACGGTCGCCTTGGCCGTCCTTGAGCGTAAAGTACTGACCTTCAGGCTCCTTGCCTGCCGCAAAATTGGCTACTTGCTCCAATGATTTTGTGCCGAGCGTACCCATGACCACGATTGCGGCTATGAGAAACAGAACCGGAATGATGTACAGTACGGCGCTGAGTTGTTTTTTCATGGTGTTTTCTCTCCTTATTGTCCAAATAGGTAGGCAAATGACGCTGCGCCAAACATTTGCGACTGCGCCCTTCGGTTGCAACACGCGAAAGGGAACATACCCATTATGGCATGAATTATAGCAAAAAACAGCCCCAAAAGCAACAATTTCACGGCAAAAAGTGAAAAACTTGTTGATGCGTCATTTATCATAAAACAATAAATGCTACACCCGGACTGCGGATTCCTGCGCGGCTAGCGGAGCCGCCGCCCGGAATAGGTCTTTGACACTTGGCGGGAGAACAAAGGGAACGTTGGAGCGGAGGCGGTCAAAATCCCTTAGTTCTTCCATAACGTAAACCCACGTTCCTCCGCAAGGCAT
>JAIRYC010000083.1 GCA_031267965.1 Oscillospiraceae bacterium
TTTGCACGTGCAGATTGTATGGTTTAGGTTTGCGCCACAGCCAAGACATAAGCCACGGCAGTCCGGCGTACACAGCAATTTGCTTGGCAATTGCAGATAGAGTTCTTCGCGAACGGCTTCGGTCAAATCCAGTTGGGCGTCAGGCAGGAGCGTGAATTCGTCGCTCTCGTCACCGTTCAGCTCACGAACGAGGGTTTGAAAGACAGTGCCTGAATATTCACAGGTGCTGAATTCGGCACAGCGGTCACAATCAAAGCACAAATGTGTTGAAAACGATGCTTGTAGCGTAACGACACCACTGCGGTTGCGTACTTCACCATGTACCTGCACAGGTTCAGGGAAGAGCAAGTCATCATCAAGCGAAAACGACGCATTAATGGGTAACACGACACCCGAATTGGCAAAGACCGACTCAAGATTCATGGTACACCACCCAACAGACGCTGAATATTATTATACCACGGTTGCCTGTGACTTGTCAAGCAAAAGATAAACACACAGGGGTACGGTTCGCCGTTCCCCTGTGCTGGCGCGAAATTAGCCGAGGTTGTAGAAGGAGGCAAGGCCGCCATAGACTGCGCCGGCAACGAGTTGGGACTCAATTTTGAGCAGGCGATTATACTTTGCAATACGGTCGGTGCGGCTCATGGAGCCAGTCTTGATTTGCCCTGCATTGGTGGCGACGGCGATATCCGCAATGGTGGAGTCTTCGGTTTCGCCGCTGCGGTGTGAGATGACGGCGGTATAGCCGGCGCGCTTAGCCATTTCGATTGCTTCAAAGGTTTCGGTCAGGCTGCCGATTTGATTGACCTTGATGAGGATGGAGTTGCACAGGCCAAGCTTGATGCCTTTGGCAAGACGTTTGGTATTGGTGACGAAAAAGTCATCGCCAACCAACTGCACGCGGCTGCCTAGGCGTTCGGTAAGTTTTTTGTAGCCGCCCCAATCGTTCTCGTCCAGGCCATCCTCAATGGAGATGATGGGGAAGTCATTGATGAAGCCTTCGTAGAGGTCAATGAGTTCGTCGGCGGTGAGCACGCGGCCTTCGCCGTCGAGGTGATATTTGCCATCGGCTTTGTTATAAAGCTCAGAAGAAGCGACATCCATAGCGATTTTTACATCGTCACCGGGCTTGTAGCCGGCCTTGGTGATTGCTTCAACGATGACTTCCAGTGCTTCACGGTTGCTCTTGAGGTTAGGCGCAAAGCCCCCCTCATCACCTACTGCTGTATTCTCGCCTTTGGCGGCAAGCACGGCTTTAAGCGCATGAAAAACCTCTGCGCCCGTGCGGATTGCTTCGGCAAAGGTGGCCGCGCCCACAGGCATAATCATAAATTCTTGGAAGTCTACAGAATTGTCGGCGTGGCTGCCGCCGTTGAGGATATTCATCATGGGGGTGGGGAGTTGTTTGGCGTTGAAGCCGCCAAGGTACTGATAGAGAGGAAGGTCGTGGTAATCCGCAGCCGCATGCGCGACTGCGAGCGACACGCCAAGGATGGCGTTGGCACCCAGTTTGCCTTTGTTTTCGGTGCCATCGAGAGCGATCATAGCACGGTCGATGCCAAGTTGGTCGGTGACTGCGTACTGGCCGACGAGCGCGGGGGCGATGAGGTCATTGACGTTATTGACGGCTTTGAGTACGCCTTTGCCGCCGTAGCGGGATTTGTCACCATCGCGAAGCTCAATGGCCTCGTGTTCGCCGGTGGACGCGCCGGAGGGAACCATTGCGCGGCCATACGCGCCGTTCTCGGTCCGGACCTCGACCTCAATGGTGGGGTTGCCTCGGGAATCAAGAACCTCAAGGGCTTGAATCTTTGCGATAATGGACATGGAAAACTCTCCTTTAAAAGTAAATTACAACATATATTATACCATAAAAACTGTGTGTCCGCAAGCGCTTATAGTGCGCTGACGGCTGCAAGCCTGCCATTCCCTTCTCTCAACCAATGAAATTTACCCCCATGAATTCATTCCAAACAATTGCGCATTATACTATTGAGGTGATAAAATGAGCAAAACCTTGACTGCCGATTACAATTCCAACCGCGCCGCGCTTGATTCTGTCCTTCGCGTGAGTGAATCTTTCGACGTCCTCACCCGCGAAATACTCCTTGGGCAAAAGCATGTGTGTGTTTATTTTTTGGACGGTTTAACAAAAGAAGTTGTCGCCACATCAATCCTGGCGTTCTGGTTGCAAAAAAAGCCGGAGGACATCGCCAACTTCCCCGCCGACGACGCACGGGGCTTTGCCGAACGCTTCATACCGCATGCGGAGTCCCGCCTCAGTGACGACGTTGCTGTGTTGAGCCGCGCAGTTCTCTCCGGTCAAGCGGTGTGCCTTGCCGAGGGCATTCCGCAAGCAATTGTCGTGGATATACGCGCCTACCCGGAGCGCGGTGTCACGGAGCCGGAGAACGACAAAGTGCTCACCGGACCGCATGAAGGCTTTGTGGAATCTATCCTGCAAAATACAGCGCTGCTCCGCCGCCGAATCCGCGACAGCCAATTGACCATGCGCCGTCTGCAAATTGGTGAGGAATCCAAAACCGATGTGGTCGTGTGCTTTGTCTCCGGTACAGCGGAACAGGACGAGGTTGAACGGCTCTGTGAGCGCTTGAAAGCGATCCGAACCAAATCGCTTACTATGGGTCAGCAAGCGCTCCTTGAGCAACTTGTGCCAAAACAAAGATGGAACCCCTTTCCCAAGGTGCGTTACACCGAGCGCCCGGATGCGGCGGCAGCGTCGCTGCTTGAGGGGCGCATACTCATTATGACGGATAATGTCCCTAACGTCATGATTGTCCCAACAGGCTTTTTGGATTTCATCCAAAACACAAATGATTATTACTTCCCGCCAATCGTAGGTACGTACCTCCGTTGGGTGCGGCTCATGCTCTTTGCGCTCACTGTGCTCCTGCCGCCTGTGTGGCTCCTGATTAACCAATACCCGGATATCCTGCCAGAGCCGCTGCGCTTTGTCATCCTGCAAAAATCGCTGTCTTTGCCCGTGTTCGTGCAGTTTCTCATCGTCGAGCTGTTGATTGATGCCCTGCGCCTTGCCAGTCTGAATACGCCTTCCTCCCTTGGGAACGCGTTTGCCGTGGTCAGTGCCCTGGTGCTGGGTGAGTCTGCCGTGCAGGCGGGCTGGTTTCATGCAGAGGTTGTGCTTTATATGGCGTTTGTGGCAATCGCCAACTTTGCCCAGCCAAGCTTTGAACTGGGTTATGCGTTTAAGCTCTGCCGTATATTCTTGCTGGTCGCAACTGCGCTTGGGAGAGTCTGGGGGTTTACCGCGGCACTTTTGCTGGAACTGTTACTGCTTGCATTCACCAAAACCGTCAGTGGACGCAGCTACCTCTACCCGCTGGCGCCGTTCAATGGCAAGGCGTTGTCAGCACTGCTGTTTCAGCACGCGGGAAGGCGCGATAAGCAGTGACGATAAATAATCATCTCTACTGATCCGTCAACCAACCTATCCGGCTTGTGTAAAGTGGTTGACGTTTTTTACATGAGTCGGACATTTCATAATGCATTTATCACCCTCTCAACTACTATGTAAAGGTATTTAGTCTTATATATTTGCAAGCCATGCCGCCGCTGCCGCATCACTTGGCATCCGCCAATCCCCGCGCGGCGAAAGGCTCACCGTGCCCACCTTGGGTCCGTCAGGCAGGCATGAGCGCTTGAATTGCTGGCCGAAAAACCGCCGTAAGAAGATGCCCAGCCAAGCGTGTAATGTTGCCTCGTCATATATCCCCGCAAAAGCTCGTTTTGCCATAAACAGTAATTTGTCAGGCGCAGTGCCAAAGCGCAAAAAGTGATACAAAAAGAAGTCATGCACTGCGTAATCGCCCAAAATTTCTTCTGTCTTTTGGGTGATGTTGCCCGTCTCATCCGGCGGCAAAAGCTCCGGTGAAACAGGCGTGTCCAAAATATCTTTAAGAATAGCTGATTTGCTGTCGTTTGTTTCTGCATAATATTCAACCAAATGCCGCACCAGTGTCTTCGGTACGCCAGCATTTACACCATACATGCTCATGTGGTCGGCGTTGTACGTGCACCAACCCAGTGCCAGTTCTGAAAGGTCGCCCGTGCCAACCAATAACCCTCTGCAAGCGTTTGCAATATCCATCAGAATTTGTGTGCGCTCGCGTGCCTGCGTGTTTTCGTATGTCACATTGTGTATATTTTTGTCGTGCCCAATGTCGCGCATATGTTGTTCGCACGCGGTCGTGATATCAATTTCGCGGTATTCCGATCCAAACGCTTCCGCAAGGGACTTCGCGTTGTTCTTCGTTCTCGCGGACGTCCCAAAACCCGGCATGGATACGCAAAGAACATCCTTGGCCGGACGCCCTAAAAGCGTGCAGGCCTTTGCGCAGACGAGCAACGCAAGCGTGGAGTCCAGCCCGCCTGAAAGCCCCAGCACTAATTTCTTCGGTCCAGTGTGATTAAGCCTTTGCGCCAGCGCCGCCGATTGAATATTCAATATCTCCGCGTAGCGTTCATCCCGCTCATGCTCGTTTGACGGCACAAAAGGATATGGATCAAACGCACGGTCAATCGAGTCCTCCGGCAGTGCAGTAAGCGGCTGTTTAACGGCGGCTGTGCAGAACTCCTGTTTATATTCGGTAAGGTTATCGTAAAACGTGTAGTTCTCCCTCTCTGCATTCAAGCGCTGAATATCAACACATGCGTCGCAGTATGTGCCATCCTGCCTGAAGCGTTTACCCTCTGTCAGGATTGTGCCGTTCTCCGCCGCGGCACACGCCCCGGAAAACACGAGGTCCGTGCTGCTCTCACCCGCGCCCGTGCTCGCGTAAACTACCCCGCAAAGGTTCTTGCCGCTGTATTGCCGCAGCAGATCTATGCGGTAATTGTGCTTGCCGACCAGCGCATTGCTCGCAGAGAGGTTAAGCAGCAAATTTGCACCGCGCAGGGCATATTCCGCCCCGGGCGATATCGGCATCCACATGTCTTCGCAAATTTCAACACCACAGCGCACATGAGGCGCAATGTCAAACATAATGCGTCCAAAGGGAACACATTCCTGTCCGCAAAGGTTTACATGAGGTATAAAATCCAGTTCGGCAAACGAACCGGCAGTGAACCAGCGCTTTTCATAAAATTCACCATGATTGGGCAGATAGAGCTTTGGCACAACGCCAAGTAATACGCCGGACTGAAAAACCGCCGCGCAATTATACAGCCGACCAAGTGAACGTACGGGAAGTCCTACTGCGCAAAAAACCTGTGTGCCGGCAGTTTCACGCAGGATTGTGCCCAGTGCGTTTTCACAGCCGTCAATCAGCACATCCTGACGGAACAAATCGCCACAGGTATATCCGCTCAGGAAAAGTTCCGGCAACACAAGCACCTGCACATGTGCCGCTTGCGCATCCAATACCGCCGCAATAACGCTCCTTGCGTTTTCCGCCGGATTGGCCAAACGCACCCGCGGGGATGCCGCCCTTACCTTTATCAATCCGTACATGTTGCGCCCTCCGTTAACATACCTTGTCAAATAGAAGCTATCAATGTTTTGCCGATCTGATAAACATTATTATAGCCAATTCGGAAGGAAATCGCAATGCTTGAAGCAATCCATGCCGCACTTTGGGGTGCGCCGACGCTCGCGCTGTTCCTTTGCGTGGGGTTTTGGTTCAGTGCAAAAACGCGCTTTTTTCAGATAACGCGCTTCCCGTATTGGATGAAGCATACCTTCGGCACGCTGTTAAAAAGCAAAGAAAATTACCAATCCGCAACGCAAAACCCGGAGCAGCAAAAAGGAATATCGTCCTTCCAAGCGTTGACCGGCGCGCTCGCCGCATGCATGGGCACCGGGAACATTGCCGGCGTGGCGACCGCAATTGTACTCGGTGGGCCCGGTGCGGTTTTTTGGATGTGGCTCTCGTCAATCTTCGGTATGATGATTGCCTTTGCGGAGAACACATTAGGTGTAAAGTATAGATACAAAGAGGTGGACGGGCAGTATATGGGAGGCGGTATGGTCATATTGGCACGCGGCGTGGGTATGAAAAAGCTGGGCGGATTCTGGTGCGCATTGCTCATCGCGTCCTCATTTGGCGTAGGCAACATGACTCAGGGCAACTCCGCTGCAGCCGCTCTGCACGAGAGCTTTGGCCTCTCGCCCGCCGCCGTAGGGATCGCCCTCGCCGCATTGGTGGGCGTCGTTGCCGCAGGCGGTATAAAGCGGCTGGCACGCGTTTCAGAGCTGCTGATCCCCATGCTCAGTGCCGTGTTTTTGTTGGGCTGTATTGCATTGATTGTGGGCAATGCCGCCACCTTGTCCGGCGTGCTTGGGGCAGTGGTCAGCGGCGCAAAAAGCCGTGCCGCCATGCGCTGGGGTATCGCGCGCGGTGTATTTTCCAACGAAGCAGGGCTTGGTACCTCGCCTTTAATTCACTCCTCCGCAAATTGCCGTCATCCCGCTGAACAAGGCCTGTGGGGTATTGCGGAAGTTTTCGTGGATACAACCGTAATGTGCGTCGTAACCGGTCTCGCAATACTCTGCTCCGGTGTATATAGTCCTAGTGGCACGCGCACAGGAGCAGCGCTTTGTGGCGACGCTTTTGCACAAATGTTTGGTGCGCCAGGACGTGCGTTTATCTCGATTTCCTTGTGCCTGTATGCATTTGCAACCCTGCTCGGCTGGGGACAATATGGCCGGCAAGGGGCAAAATATCTGCTTGGCAAGCGCGGCGAGCGGCCGTTTTTGGTACTTTTTGTGGCAGGCGTGTTTGTTGGATGTATCGTCAAGTTGGAAACAGTGTGGCTTGCGGCAGATGTGCTCAATGCGCTAATGGCGTTCCCGAATCTGTTGGGGCTGGTGCTCCTGCGGCGTGAGGCGATAGGTGCGTTAAAGACGCTAAAAGATTAGCTATTGATAGGAGCAGTTGTCACTTCATTATGTTGCAGAAGAAGCGCTGACGCTCTACATCGCCGGGGAAGCCGCAGTTCTGCCGCAATCGAAATGGGAATGGCTAGACAGTCGTTAGCAAAGCGCCTTGATGGTGAAATAGACTTCTCGCACAGAGAAATACGGCAATTTTCTGCCGTAGTAGGTATTACTCCAGCTGAGATTTTCTTCAACACTGCCGCCTGACGGCAAAGCATACCAACAGAACAGCAAGGAGGAAACGGAAATGCCAGAAAGCAATACATGTGAAGGTTTTAGGGTAGATATTTATCTGGAAAATCAGCTTAAGCGTCTTGATGAACTCACCGAAAACATAGGAACCGGATACTCAAACGGAAGTCCTCAGGATATGGTGGCTATAGCAAGCGCAATGTGTGAGATTGCGCTGAAGTCAACTTAAATTAAGCCCTTTGTAAATCTCAGAGACAGACTACTCGTTTTTCAATGAGCGTCCAGTCCCTGCCTGTTTCCTCAATTTTTTTGAGGAGTTTTGCCTATGCTAATGCCGGAAATTGTTTACCCTATCTGCTGTGGAATTGATGTCCACAAATCCTTTGTAGTGGCATGTATCGCAACAACGGATTCCAATCTCGTCACTACCAGCAAACTGAGGCGGTTTTCAACCTTTACAAACGACCTGCGCCGCAGAACTTTACCGCCAGTCGGACAAGCCTCCGGTTCAGCGTGAGGTTTCGGTGGAAGAAGCAATCTTTATTTTGCAAAGGCAAGGTTATCTTGTGACAGCCTCTTCTTAACGCTGTAGCAATATTTTTTCGACCGCTGCACAAGGGGTCTATTTTGCTGCACCTGTTTTTAGGGCGGCATGTAACTATTTGGTTTCAAACATTGGACTCCTTGTAGCTTGTTGGGTATATTATAACAGGAATGTCGGTTTTTGTCAAGAAAATTAAATCTAATCCTACCCATACAACCCCGCCTGTGCAGCCCAAAGCTCTGCATATTTCCCCTCACGCTGCAAAAGCAATGCATCGTGTGTACCCAACTGCACCAAGTGTCCGCGCTCAAACACCGCCACGCGCTGGCAAAATCGGCAAGACGCTAGGCGGTGGGAAATGTAAACTGCGGTTTTATCCTGCGTCATTTCGGCAAAGTTTTGGTAGATTTCTCGCTCCATCATTGGGTCAAGCGAGGCTGTCGGTTCATCAAAAATGACGATGGGCGCGCCGCGATATAGGGCGCGGGCAAGTGCAATCCGTTGCGCTTCACCACCGGAAACCGCCGTCGCGTCATCGCGCGCGGCAACGGCTTTGGGCAGGTGCGCCGCATTGCACAGTGCTTGTATTTTCTCGCTGTCGTAATCCCTGTCACACGCAATGTTATCCGCTACGGGCAAGGCAAACAGGCAGAAATCCTGAAAGACAACCGAAAGCAGTTCATTGTAGGCCTCGTCGGCAAGCTCGTGAATGTTGACGCCATCCAAGAGAATCTCACCATCCTGCGGCACCAGCAGGCGACAAAGTAGCTTCACCAGTGTGGTTTTTCCTGATCCGTTTTCTCCCACAATCGCCAGCGTTTCGTTGGGCGCAATGGTGAAAGAAACATCGCGCAACGCCCAATCCTGCGCGCCCGAATAGCGATAAGACACGTGTCGCAATTCGATGGTGCACGGCGTGTTGGGGAGATGCCTTTCAGTTATACTGCGCGGTACAGGCATATTGACAATATCCAGATAATAACCCAAGCTGGGGAAAATGAGCTTTGGGCGTCCAGCAATTTCCGCAAGAAGCGTGATGACTTGAATCAATTGCAACAGTGCGCCGATTGCGCGCACGACATCCTCCATCGAAAGTGCGCCAACGAGACCCTTGCTGCCCAAGAAAAAGTAGGCGAAGCCTGCCAAAATCGCACCGATCAACGAATAGGCAATGCTTGCGTGCGCCCCCACGCGGGCAATTTCTTTTTGTGTGTCCAGCCCGCGATGCATGATTTCATCCGTGGCTTGCTTCATAATAAGATTTTCCGCTTGGTAGAGGCGGATTTCTTTTGCGTTTTTGGGATTCGTCAACAAGTCCGCATACACACGAAACAGGCGATTGGCAGATATATACTGCTTGCGTAAACAGAAGAATTTATGATTGCTGTGGGCGCTGATGAGCGCGACCAAACCGCCGCCCGCGGCCAGCGACAGCAAAAGCGCACCGCCAAACCAAGGCGAATCCAACCACGATGTGCCGCTGCCCTGAAAGAGGGTTCGCCCAAACGGCAACAGAAGCCAAAGGGAAAGACCCAGACCTAAGAGGGCACGCACCGCGTTCGCGACCAACTCTGCCAAAGCCCGAAAGGCACTGCCGTTGTGCGCGAGCGCGTTTTTGTGTACTGCAATTTTCTCCTGTACCTTTTTGCCCACAAAGGTTGCGTAAGGGATTTTCATTAGTACTTCGCTCACAGTTTTTTGCTCGTTGAACAACAGGAGGTTTTGTCGGCTCTCGCACAAGCTGCCCAGAACTGACTCGGCAAAATAGAGTAGGATTTGCATGACGAACAACACTGCCAGCGGCAAAAAGCTTTGTGGGTTTTTGCTCGCCAATATCTGCACGGCGTTCGCCATAAAGATCACCAGCAAGATGGGGCGCACGGCAGCGCACATGGACTGTAGGATGGAGAGGATTTGCAAGCCAGAGCTCAGTTGATGCAAGGTGCGCAAAGCAGTCCCCATGATTTTGGGTTTACCCATCGCCGTCGCCTCCTTCCGTGGGCACGCTGCGGTAGGCTTCGCTCTGTGTTTTGAACATACGCCAATACTGACCGCGCTGTTGAAGCAGTTCTTCGTGGGTGCCCTGCTCGGCAATCTTGCCGTTTTTCAGGAGTACAATGCGGTCACAAAAGCGCGTGGATGCCAAGCGATGGGAGATGAATAGAACAGTTTTTCCTTGTGTCAGACGGTTGTAGCTGCGATAAAGCCGCTCTTCGGCCAGCGGATCTAAAGCGGCGGTTGGCTCGTCCAGCAACAGGAGGGGGGCGTTGTGGTACAGCGCCCGTGCCAGTAGCAGGCGTTGCATTTCGCCGCCAGAGAAATCCACCGCGTCCGCATACACTTCGCTCACCATGCGGCTTTGCACTCCATCTGGTAGCGCGCTGATTTTCTCCCATAGATCAGCGTCGCGCAAGGCGCGTTCCAGCCGCGCGCTGTCAATTTCTTGTGTACCACAAAGGGCGATGTTGCTTTGAATACTCATTGGCAGAATAACAAAATCCTGAAACAATGCGTCAATTGGTGTTTTTCGTGCATCGGACGCCTGACCCGCAATCAGCACTTCACCCGCTGTCGGGCGGTAGAACCCACAAATCAGGTTGACCAGCGTAGTTTTGCCCGCACCGTTTTCGCCCACCAAAGCGACGCGTTCCCCAGGTTGAATGATGAGGTTCAGCTCGTGCAGACAATCGGTTGCTGTGCCAGGGTAGGCAAAAGACACGTCGCGTAGTTCTACCGTGGCGGCATCGTTTTGGGAAGACAGCGACGGCATTGGGGCGTTCTCCAATGCAAGGAAAGCGCGGAAATGGGCGCAGGAATCACAGACGGCATAGAGGGCTTCCAGCTGCTGGGCAAGACCTGTTGTCCACGCCGAAAATCCTGTGATGACGCCAAAAAAGAAGAGGGCATCCGCAACAGAAAGTTTGTCATGCCAAGCGAGGTAGAACACCAACGCGGCTCCCAGTAGTTCGCGCAAAAGCAACAGCACTGTACGGCTTGCGGCAATAGACAGGTTTTGCCGAATAAACAAACCGTTGGCAAGCAAGAGCCGTTGCTGTAAATCGGCGAACACTCTGGCAAACCAGTGTGCAATTCGATAAACGCGGATGTCTTTTCCTGCGCGCTTGTCTGCGGCGTTTTGAGACAGGCGATCCGCCTGCGCAAAAAGAGCGGCGGCGGTGTTTTTGTATTCACTTTTTTGCCGATTTCGCTTTTGCAGTAGGGCGAATTCCACCACCGCAGAGAGCGCAAAAATTAACAACACGGCAGGGTGAATCCGAAATAAGAGCGCACAATAGGCAAACGCGCCCGACCAGCTTGCGGCGCACAGCGTGACGATTTCATAGAAGCGTTGACTATCCGAAAACCGCCCCTCAAAGGCAAACTGTCGCGCGGCATCCAGTTTTTGTTTTGTGTGCGGATGCTCCAGCGTGGCATAGTCGCACCGCAGGAGTTTTTGCATCATTTGCATTGTGCAGTGCAGACGGAACTTTTGGGCGGCGAGGTTGATCTTCGCCTGCAAAAATGGCTCAATCCAGCGCAGGGGGGCAATCAGCGCACTTACAGAAACGACTACAACCGCAAAACTTTTGTAGTCCGCTTGGCGCGCCATACAATCTAAAACCAGCTTGGGCACAAGCGCCATGAGCAGTGGCAGAGCAATCAGAACGGGCACACGCAGTCCTGCGCATAGTACGCTACGCGGATCGTTTCTCCACCACTGACGGAGGATGTATTGCAGCGACGTTTGGACGTCTTTGGGCTCACTTCTTCTCATGCGCCCTCAATTCCCGATAAAACACACGAAAAATCGGCGGCTCTTCTTTGCGCAGCCACGCCAACGTTGCGCAGATCGCGTCCAGTGCTTTCTGCTTGTTCTTTTTGGTCATGTTGTATTTCAGCGCGGTCATGAGCATCGCGTTGGTGCGAGATTGGACGATTTTGTACTGTTCGGCGGCCTGGCTTTTAGGGACGAGGTCGCACATCATTTGGCGCATGAGGGTTTTGTGCTCAAGGAGGACGCGGAACTGGTGCATATCAAACGGTGCGTCGGTTTTGTGGTGCTTCCAACGAAGCAACCACGCGAAAGCCCGATACACTTTGGCATTGAAAACCAGCGGCAAAATATTATGCCCAAACAGGAACACATCGCGCTTAATTTTGCGCAGATTGAGTCCTTCTGGCGCGGCATCAGTTGGAATCCAAATCAATTCTGGCTCGACAGTTTTGGGGGACAAGGCACACAGAAAATCATCGTAGCCGATCTCAATGCTTTTATGCACAAAGGCGTGATTTTTTGTGTCGACATCATATCCGCTTGCCGAAAAAACTCTTTTCGCATCGTCATACCCAAAAATCACCCAGTCATGGAACCATTCGCGGTCGAATAGCACATTCGACAGTTCTTTGGCATTTAGAATCATCAGCACATAGCGATTTTCATCCAGCTGTTTTTTGACGAATTCGATGGCGTTATCGGGGTCGACTGTCGTTCGTGTGCGCCGCAACTGCCTTTTTAGGCAGCGTCCGCTTGGAATCCCGCCGAGGAAAATCAGATAAGGTCGGCCAGTGCCAAAAACCAAGGTGGTAAAGTTGTTGTATAGCACTGGTCGCGTGTCAAGACCATTGCCTTGTAAGATGCCAAGAGTGTCGGCATAAGATGGATAATTGGACAATTGGGGTGATCCAAAGGCTAACTTTAAAATAATTCATATTCAGGCCTCATAAGTTACTATTAATCGAGGGCTACAGTATCCATTATCTGCAGAAGGAAAAATCAAGCCAGTAGATTTTTCCTTTGTTGATAATTGAAATCCTAGATGCGGATCAGCATCTCCAGTAATCCACGATTTCAACAAATCAGTTATGTCAAGTTCATATTTTTTTTCGATATTTGTTGACAAAGCAATCTCATTCGAAAATAAATCACGAGTATTCCATGTGATTTTTGTGCTCGCCCACTCCTTATCACATTGCTCCGCACTTACAGTTACTAACTTGTCATTTATGCTTGAAAAAGTATAAGTTGCTGATATAATTTTGGATGCGTCAATTATCTTATATAGAGAGGATTCAAAACGGATTAATGATAAGCTATGTGAAAATTGCTGGTTCTCTCCCACGTAAAGGTAATTATCTAAATATTGATTATCATTTGGAAGTCCAGATAAAATTGAAGAATCAGCTTGTTTTTTTCTATAGGCGTTTATTGAAAATTCAAGGCTAATTGGGTAAACAAAATTCATTTTTGATAGAGCTTCTTGTGAAAGAACAAGTTTATCTGATTCAATAGATACGCCTTTAAGTAAACGATATATGTCCCCGTTTGCGTCCTTGATCACAGGTTGATATACTAGTCCTTTCGTATCGTTATTGTCATCAATAAATTGTACATAGAAGTCATTGGTGTCATCAATTATATAATCCGAATAATCTATAGGCAAGAAGATATCTTGGGGTATCTTGTTAGATATATTCAATTGTATTCTCATTCCTAAATATGTAGGGAATGTGTAAAGGGTATAATTGTCATTTATAAAATAACCGATAGCTTCCTGCCGATTCCCTAACAATGTTTGAATTTCTTGCATCTGCGGTTCATTCTCTGATGGAATCTTAATTGAGATTATTTTGTCGTCATATTGTATGCCTGCGTTTCCTAATCTTCCTGAAAAAACAATGTCGCTTGATTTATTTGAAAACGAATGGTCAACCTCATTGTAAATCAGTTCATTATCTATTAAAGTTAATAGGCCAGATTTTGTTTGATAATTTATTGGATGTGTAAATACATACATTGTTTTTGTGCCATCAAGATTATTATAAACAAGTGAATAATCATCCACATATGTATTTATATCGAACCCAGTATGTCCAGCCGTTTTGAATTCAGCGTCGGTAATTAAATTTGCGGGCAAATCAGCATAATCAAAGTGAATATCCTCTTGCTTCGGAAACAAAGAAAAGCCGAAAACGATCCCTGTTATACAAGCGATTACAACAGATAGACTAATTGCCATTTTTTTTGCGGTTTTCATTTTGAACTCCTATATTTTATGTTGGATTTTATCGATTCTTTCGCGTAATTCTCAACAGCTTTCTGATAATAATAATCATCGCATAACTTCATGCTTTCTGGCTTTTCTGTTATCGTGAGAGAAACAATATCTTTGTTTTCATTAATAAAAAATGGGCATTCATACTTCATTTCAACAAGGCCATATCCAGATTCGTGATAAAAAACAGCCTCTTCGTCTGAGTTTGTTGATGGCTTTTCTATAACGGCTTCACGTTTATGAAAGAAAGACATCGAAATGAAAGTGCAAAACAGGATGTCTTTATCAATCAAACCTAATATTGTGGGAAAATTTCCTCTATTAAGCCAATCTATCAAAGAGGGCAAACTAATTTTCATCAACATCGCCATTTCCGCAATATCTGCGTTTTTTTCGAACACTACTCCTCTCACATCAAGCGGCTTAAAGTTATTCTGCGTTTCATATATTCTTGCTGTTCGCTTCGTGTTTTCTGGAAAGCTCGAAATAGTATCGACAATTCTATGCGAAGATTCCGCGTATTCTTTCTCCTGTAAAGAAGAAGGATTATTATTGAAAGGATTTAGAAATGGGATTTTAGATGATATGTCTTCTTCTAATAAATTTGATTTTTCTAATACTGTGAGGTTTTTATTATCAGTGTTGATAATAAGTTTATCATTAGAAAAAGTAAATTTTGTTATTGTTATAGAGGAAGCATTCTCCTCCGTTTTAATTATTTCACGCACTTTTTCATCTATGACAAAATCCAGATAAATTGCTGTATCAAACTCAGTCAAGTTATAATACAAACAGTTCGTTTTGTATATATCACTTAAAATTGATCTGTCGACTTCCTTTTTTGATGCCAAATTAGCGATTTTTTTATCAGCTTTGGTTATTCGCGAAGTGTTGAGCATATGATACGAAAAAGGCAAATCGACTTTTTTTCGGTACTCAAAAACAAATACCCAAAAAGGCGATGAAAGTGTTAGTGCAAAAACTAACAGTATCGAGATGCTAACAAAAATAATTTTTTTCTTATGCTTCATATGTTTACTCCTATTTATTGAATTCCAAACTACTGACACAAAAATTATATTTTCCTGAGAAGTACTCAAAAACGTCATTCAGTAGCAACTCAAATTCTGGATTTGTCTTCACGCCCCATGTCAATTGCCCTTCGCTAATTCCGATGATTGGGCAGGGCGGTAGAATCGTTGTTCCATACTGGTCAATAGAAAATAGTTCCGCATCTATTGAATATTTGGTTCCCAACGGATTGCGGTAGTATAGGCTTGCAGTTTGTGCCGAACCGACAGTATTTATTTCAAATTTTTCAATAGTCAATTCTACTCCAGCATTATTTTTAATGATTGTTCTTGTATCATTTCCAAACTCGGATAATTTAATTTTTTTTGAAAAATGATGAGTTGCAATGAGTTCACAGACAATACTGATCTCTGAATCTAAGTATTGGTTAAAATCCGAGGCAAAGATGTATTTATTGTCTGATAGGATTTTCTTAATTGCGACTGCCTCTGATGTTGCATTTTTCATTTCCACTTTTGGCGGATTGCTGAATGATACTGACAACAAGTCGCCATACTTACAACTAGGGATGGCATATACTCCAATTTGGTTCTTGTAGTTAAACACAATCGCTGTGACCGAAAACAAATCAATCCAATTTGTAATCCCACATTCTTGTACTGTTCTTTTGGCCACTACTCGCTGTAATTCTATCGATATTTGTATATTGCCAAATGACAATTCGAAGGAGGCTGGAAGTTCGTGCCAATAAAGAAAATTCCCACTCAACCAAGCCGTGGTAACTTCATCACCATTAGCGTTCAATGATTTTTCTGGCAATATATAATGCGATTCCCCATCTTCTTCAAATCGAGGAAGATTTATGTTTTTTCTACTGATTAAAGGAAGATCACCAGATGAATTGCCATCAAAGTATGCGTTAATCATTTCTTTAGAATCAAACGTTACATAAGCAATAAATTTTAAGTGCTGACCATCATAGTATATTGCCTGCAGGGTTATCTCACCATTATACCATCTTTTTGTAATCGCTTTGTTTAATACAAATATGGACAAATCTGCTCTTTTGGTTGTTAGCATTGGTGAACCGAATGTAGTAGGTAGATCGAACATGTTCTCATACAATTATTCTTTTCATAAAAACACCCACTTTTTATTGTTTATTGCTTTGTGTATAACAGGCCTTTGTCGATGAGAAATTATAGATGGCAAAGCTATCGACCATACATATATGCAAATCCACAACAATAATATTGTCTGTGCGTTTTAGCATATTTGTACACAATGAAATTGATGATATATTTTGAAGCTGTTCTAGCTCTTGCAAAATCTCAAACTGGTATGTAGGAAGCGGATTTTGCAAGAGCTAACAACTGTAGTTTTAGTTCACATGAGCATGGTTTTTATATGATTGCTTAAAAACCAGTGTTGAAGAGAGATTGGCAAACTCATGGACACCACTATTTACTTTTAGCTCATATAAGGTTGGATATACAGTTGCTGTAACATTATTAGTTGTTCTAGTTACTATATATGGTTGGACAGCCCAAACTCCATTGTCTACAGCAGATTGAGGTGCACACCGCCACGAGTATTTTGAATTGATATCAGGAGTAATTGGTGTTATACAACACTTATCAGGATTAAATTTGTATGCAATTGTACTTGTGCTAGTAGTACCATTCGATCCATAGGATGTTCCCATCGAAATGGTCGTTTCCCCATAATTGGATGGAACATCAAGGTAGTCATTTACATAAGCTCCTGAAATGCTTCCGAATCCGATTGTGAATGAAGAAATATGATAGTCACTATTTCCACCAAGTCTAAATCTTGTGTAAAAGCGATCTTGATTATATCCGTTTACTACACCTTCACTCACAATATAAACATTGAACTCAATAGTCGCCACTTTTATATAGTCACTTGTTGGTGCACTTCCCCAAACCGTTGGATTATTGCTTGCTTTATAGTTTCCAAACAGGTAACCATACCCATATGGCGACCAATAAGAATTACTTGGTGTTGTAGGGTCAGCCTGTAACACTGCATTTTCAACATTGGTTGTTGTTACAGAACTATTCGTTTGATTCTGAACAATTGCAGAATAAAAGTCAAACGGATTAACATAAGGTTCCGTTTCTCTTAATTCTATGAGAGACTGTTCTAATGGTGTAATCGACTCTTCGTTTGTTTCATTTAATACATAAGCAAAAACGGGGAGAATCATGAAATCTTGATTTTGCTTTGTAATAACAAACCCGAGCGTCAATGTTTCATCAAGCGTATCGACCAATTTTACTGTATTCATGTCAATGCTCATTTCTGACGCCACATCGTATGAGGTAAACTCATCAGTGCCATTTTGTAGCAACAATACCGCCCCGTTGTCCACCAATTGCAACGCATACTCTTTTTCTTCTGCGTTCATCGTTGACAGCGAAGCATTGATGATATCAGTTTTATTGGCTTGCGGTTTTGTTTGGCTTGTTACGTCCTTGACGAAATTGACGGTGTCGTACTTCCAGCTGTCATCCCAACCGTCCAAGTCAAGGACGGTGAGCGCGTTTGCGATCCATTGCGGTGTGCTTGCGGCCATTGTCGGGACAACTACTGATGTAGCCATGACAAGGCATAATAGTACGGACAGGAGAACCTTTGCGATTGATGTTTTTTCATTTTCTTTCACTCCTTAAATTTGTGCGAGAACTTGTTGAATGTTCAGCGGTTGTTGTGCTGAGTTCGTCAAACAGTTTTGGATTTCTTCAATTGTGACATTAGCCTTTTTTTGAAGAATCAAAGCAATTAATCCACTCAACATTGGCGCAGCGGAGGATGTTCCATTGGTGCTAGTATACTGTCGTTCCCCCGCGTCAGTTGTGACAATATACTCTCCTGGCATGAAAATTGTGTCGTACACGTCCTTTCTGGGTGATATGAGCTCTCCCTTTTTACCTTTTGCTCCAACGCAGAAAGCGCCATCATACTTGGCTGGAAAAAGAACGTTATCATCCATCCCATTTCCAGCTGCTGCCACAACGATGATTCCTGCACTTTTGGCTTGATTAGTAACTTTTTTTAGTTCTTCTTTGTCTTCTCGTAATCCCAAACTCACATTGATAATGTCAACATTCTTGGAAATTGCGTACTCAAAACCTGCAATTAATGCCGCAGTATCCACAATCCCCTCTGCTGAATCTGTAATGTCAACTGAAAGAATTGTCGCTTTTGGGGCAATACCTAGGGCACCTTTCTCTGTGGCTGGTTCTGCGCATAATACTCCAGCTACAGCAGTTCCATGTGACAAGTCGTGCTCTTTGGGAATTTCACCAAGACTTGGTACGCGGTACTCTTCTGAAATTTTTCCAGCTAAATCTGGATGCGTCGCGTCAATACCAGTGTCCAAAACTGCGATGGTAATGCCTGCACCATCTTGTTTTGTTCTCCGTTCACTCCAGTTCAAATCATCTAACCACCACTGCAAACGATGCGCTGGCGCTTTTTGACTATTGCAACTACTCAACACTGGAAGTAGTAACCCCACACAGAGCAGGGCGAGCAGTCCATTCTTAAACTTCATAGTCTTTCCTCCTATCAATATGCGTTTTAACAAATCGCTCAAACTTGCCGACTGGCTTTGCCTTTTGTCTTTCAAGTAGTGGTGACAACCCAATCGACAGACTCCCAGCCACTTCAACCTCCACCTCAAAATCCGTCACGCCGCAGTAGTCGCTCACATCAAAGTCGATGTTCGTGCCGTCTGGCAGGGCGAACCGCGTGCGCTGGGTGCGCAGGTGGCCGAGCAGGGTGAACGTGTCGTCACCGTCCAGTCCGACTGCTGTTGCGTGAATCACTTTAG